>JAGRBM010000045.1 GCA_020434085.1 Chrysiogenia bacterium
GGCGCGGCGTCGTCGTGAGCAGCAGCAGGCCGCGCGAGTGATCGCTCAGCAGCTTGGCGGTCACCCACTCGGCGTCGGGTTCTTCGACGTCCCAGCCCAGGTGATGGGCCTCGTCGATGATGAGCAGGTCCCAGTTCTCGGCCGTCGCCTCGCTCAGGCGATCGGGATTTCCCAGCAGGAACTCGAAGGAGCAGATGACCCGGCGCGCCGAGAGAAAGACGGACTCGCCCGTGGTTTTCTCTTCATCGGCCGCGCGCGCTTCATCGAGCATGGTGAACATCTCGTTGAAGCGGCGGTACATCTCGACGAGCCACTGGTTCTTGAGCGCCTCGGGCACGACGATGAGCACGCGCGAGGCGCGCCCGAGCGCGCGAAGCGAGGCGAATACCAGGCCCGCCTCGATGGTCTTGCCAAGGCCCACCTCGTCGGCGAGCAGCACGCGCGGCATCTCACGGCGCGAGACGCTGCGCGCGACGTAGAGCTGGTGGGGCAGCAGCGAGACCCGGCAGCCGGCGATGCCGCGCACGTCGGGGGTGAGATTCTCCGCGCGAAGGCGCCAGCCCTCTTTTCGCAGGTCGTAGGTGCGGCGCGGGCTCCAGTCGCCGGTGAGGAACTGGTCGATGGCGCCCAGGTCCTCCACCTGGTGGTGGAGATCGGATTCTAGAATGTTGACGCCCTTGCCCTTGTAGCGATACAGGCCGTCTTCTTCGATGATCTTCTCGACGGTAAAGCGCTTGCCTTCCTTGGTGGCGGCGCGCTGGCCCACGCTGAGCACCAGCCGGCGCAGCGGGGCGGTGCGCACCGAGTAGCGGCGCTGAACCTCCGAGCCCGGGAAGAGCACGTCGATGGTGCCTTCCTCGACCTCTACGATGATGCCAAGGCCCAGTTCGGGCTCACTCTGGGCGACGACTCTTTGTCCGGGAATCAGCATGGGTGGCAAAAAAACTCTCCTGGCGGGGCGCGCGGGGGCCGTTTGCGCCCGCGGCGGGCACACTCATAGCCCCGCGCGGACCCGATGAAAAGGGGGGATTTGCCGGGGGTGCGCCGCAGGGTAGGCTTGCCTCCGCTGCTTCCCTCTCCCTTGTCAGGGAGAGGGAAGAGCGAAGCGAGGGTGAGGGTGCCGAGCCGGTACAAACTTTCCACCCTCACCCGCCCTGACGGGCACCCTCTCCCTGAAAGGGAGAGGGGAAACGGAAGTCTGACTCTTGGAGGAACTCCCATGCACCACGTCCACGTCAATTGCTACATCCACGCCCCCGTGGAGCGGGTCTTCGACTTCATCACCGACAACGACCGCTTCTTCGTCGGCGAGGGGATCAAGTCGGTGACCATGCTGAGGGAAGGCCAGGGCGAGCGCCACGGCCTGGGCGCGGTTCGCCGGATCAAGTCGGCGCTCACCTTCGAGGAAGAAATCACCGTCTTCGACCGCCCCCGTCGCCAGGAATACGTCATCCGCAAGTGCACGGTCCCCATGAAACACGATTACGGCCGCCTGGACTTCATCCCCCGCGGCGAAGGAACCGAGATCGACTGGAACACCTGGTTCGAGATCAACCTCCCGCTCATCGGCGGCCCGGCAACCAGAAACGCCGCCGAGAAGCTCAAGGCGGCTTTCGTGACGCTGCTCATTCAGGCGAAGGAAAGGCTGGAGGGGTAGGGGGGCGGAAAGTATCGTGTTGGCTCGAGGCTTGATCTCAAAGTCCAAAGCAAGCTAGGCGAGACCGCTCGCCTTCCAATCCTCGGCAGATCTCAATATTTTGATACGCTGGAATACCTTTCGCCGGATGACCACAACAAGTAAGAGAATCAAAATGATGAGCACTATGTTTAGCAATGTTGAGTAAGGGATGACATTCGGCTCAACACCAGCGAATAGTGGAATGGTAGCAAATACGCTTACAGGCAATAAGATAAACCACAGGAGTATATCTGCTGCAAACAAACTCCAACTCAGCTGACTATGATTTGGGATATCGCTTAATATTGAACGCCGGTAACCAAATTGGCGAATGGCGACAAGAGGAGTGCAGCCCAGAGATTCGACCATTATCAATAGTGATTTTTGCTGAGAAAACACCATATTGGCTCTTTCAACAATTGGCTCACCCCAGAAGTTTGCGGAAACACTGAGCGGGATGACGACTGCCACACCAATAATAATCGGTACGAAAATTCCTACCCGAAGAGCAAGATCGGATCGCCAGAAATAGATCGGCATACCTCGCACGCCTCTAGCACTTTTGTGCATTTTGCAGATTGCACGAAATCTCGTGGGGGCCCAGGATGAAGCGAATCAGGTGAGTGCTTCCGAATGCGCTTCCAATGTCTCGAATGAGGTCAAGTCGTGACTCAACACAGCATCGGCGTCCAGATCTGTTCCATCCATGCGCCATAGGCGCACGCCTCTCCGCGAAACCCTTAGAATCGTGACGCACACGAACTCC
This sequence comes from Chrysiogenia bacterium, assembly GCA_020434085.1. Lineage (NCBI taxonomy): Bacteria > Pseudomonadati > Chrysiogenota > Chrysiogenia > Chrysiogenia bacterium. Next base: position 2,445 of record JAGRBM010000045.1, read on the forward strand.
CGCCGCAATGATTCATTCCACGTCAGTCGGCCTCCTGCGACGATGTAAATTCTGCGGTCCATCTCGGGTCATTTCGGTCCATCGTGGACCATCATGGGTCACGTGACTTGATCGGTCACAGTTCATCTCCATACTGAAAAGAGTGGGCCGAAAGGCCCCACGA
>JAGRBM010000046.1 GCA_020434085.1 Chrysiogenia bacterium
ATCAACGATGACACGCTGGAAATGATCCAGGACCAGTTCGCAAAGTTCTCGAACGACAAGGTCATCCCGCTCGCCCCCGAGGTCCACGACCAGGACAAGCTCATCCCCATCGAGATCATCAACGAGATGGCCGAGCTGGGCGTGTTCGGCCTGACCATCCCCGAGGAATACGGGGGGTCGGGTCTTGGCAAGATGGCCATGTGCGTTGTGACCGAGGAACTCTCGCGCGGCTACATCGGCGTGGGTTCGCTGGGAACCCGCACGGAGATCGCCGGCGAGCTCATTCGCCTTGGCGGCACCGAGGACCAGAAGAAGGAATTCCTGCCCAAGCTTGCGGGTGGTGAAGTCCTGCCGACGGCCGTCTTTACCGAGCCCGACAACGGCTCGGACCTCGCCACACTCAAGACCAAGGCCGTCAAGGACGGGGACAACTACATCATCAACGGCCAGAAGACCTGGATCACCCACGCAGCCCGCGCGGACCTGATGACGCTGCTGGCGCGTACCAATCCCGATGATTCGGGCTACAGCGGCCTGTCCATGTTCCTGGCGACCAAGACCCGTGGGACCGAGGACAACCCCTTTCCCGACGAGGGCATCGAGGGCGACGAGATTCCGGTCATCGGTTACCGCGGCATGAAGGAATACGCGCTGGGCTTCGAGGACTTCAAGGTCCCGGCCGGCAACCTGCTCGGCGGTGAAGAGGGACGGGGCTTCAAGCAGCTCATGACCACCTTCGAATCGGCGCGCATCCAGACCGCCGCCCGCGCGGTGGGCGTCGCGCAGGCCGCCTTCGACATGGCCTACCAGTACGCCACCGAGCGCGTGCAGTTCGGCAAGCCGCTCATCGAGTTCCCGCGCGTTTGGTACAAGCTCGCCAACATGGCGATCGGCATCATGGCGAGCCGCCAGATCACCTACTTCTCGGCGCGCCAGAAGGACTCCGACAAGCGCTGCGACCTCGAAGCCGGCATGGCCAAGCTGCTGGCCGCCAAGGTCGCCTGGGAGAGCGCCGACATGGGCGTGCAGATCCACGGCGGCAACGGTTTTGCCACCGAGTATCCGATCAGCCGCGTGCTGGCCGATTCGCGCATCCTCTCGATCTTCGAAGGTGCATCCGAGATCCAGGCCCAGGTGATCGCGCGCCGCGTGCTCAGCGACTAATCGGCAAAGCGCAACAAAACAGTAAGGACGAAGTCATGGCGAAGAAGACCAACCCGGGCAACTACCTCGAAGACTTCGAGATTGGCTCGACCCTCGAGCACGCCATTCCGCGCACGGTGACCGAGGGCGATCAGTCGCTCTACATCTCACTCTACGGCGACCGCTTTCCGCTGCACTGCTCGGCCGAGTATGCGCGCAGCCTGGGCTACGAGCGCGAGACCATCAACGATCTGCTGACCTTCCACGTTGTCTTTGGAAAGTCCGTGCCCGATGTTTCCCTGAACGCCGTGGCGAACCTGGGTTACGCCGCCGTGCGTTTTCTGGCGCCGGTCTATCCGGGCGATACGCTGCGCACCGTCTCGAAGGTGCTGGGCAAGAAGGAAAACACCAGCGGCAAGAACGGCATCGTGTGGGTGCAAACGACCGGCACGAACCAGCGCGGCGATACCGTGCTGGACTTCTACCGCTGGGTGATGGTGAACAAGCGCGATCCCGGAACCCCGATGCCCGGTGAGGCCGTCGTTCCCGAGATGCCCAAAGAGGTAAAGCCCGAAGAGCTGCAGGTGCACCCGTGCCTCAAGCTCGATCAGTACGAGAACTGGCCCAGCGGCGCGCGCGCTTTCTTCGAGGACTACGAGAAGGGCGAGCGCATTGACCACGTCGACGGGATGACCATTGAAGAGGCCGAGCACATGCTGGCCACGCGCCTGTATCAGAACACCGCGAAGGTTCATTTTGACGCCTACGCGGCCAAGGACACGCGCTTTGGCAAGCGGCTGATCTACGGCGGGCACATCATCTCGCTGGCCCGCTCGCTCTCGTTCAACGGCTTTGAAAACGCGCTGGCAATCCTGGCCTGGAACGGCGGCGCGCACTCGAACCCGACCTTTGCAGGGGACACGATCTATGCCTGGAGCGAGGTGCTCGATACCGCCGAAGTGCCCGGTCGCAGCGATTGCGGCGCCGTGCGGGTCCGCCTCGTGGCGGTCAAGAACGCCGATCCTGTTAAGGAAGAGGTCACCCTCAAGGTCGACAAGGACGGTAAGCAGGTCTATCACGAGAACGTGGTGCTGGATCTGGACTACTGGCTCCTGATGCCCAGGCGCCGCTGACCCAGCCCGAATGGATTCGAGCGCCCGGACCCGATGGCCCGGGCGCTTTTTTTTGCGCTGATGTGCTTGCCAGAGGGCCGAAAACAAACCCCGTTCTCAAACGCGCTGCGTCTTGAGCGCGAGCGCCGGTGAGGTACACTCACCTGCACGATGTACAAGGGCGAAGAATTCAAGATGGCTTCGGAGGTGGTAGGCCGCATGGTCGAGCGGATGCTCGCCCGCGCCGAAAGCGGCACCGGCCAGCCCGTCGAAGAGGTTATCAACGAGACGCTCTACCACGAGCATCTTCGCCTGAGCAAGGCCGGCAGCAGCGATGAAGCCAAGGCCGATCGTGCCTTCTACTCGAAGATCCGGCACGAACTGCCGCGCGCCTCGGTCAATCGCCAGCAACGGCTCCTGCACGAAATCGTCGAGCGCTACGCGCGCGAGATCCAGGGGCACTTCGATCCCAAGGCCTATGCCGTCGCAACGAAGTTTGCGCCGCCCATGATGAACGCCCTGCTGAACGGTCTCTCGCCCGGTCGCCTGGTCACGCGCCTGCGGGACGTGCCGAGTCTGGATGAGCACCTCATCATCCAGGGTGAGGTGGAGACCCTCCAGCGCCTGCACGAGCGCGGGACCATTGTGCTCACGCCCACGCACAGTTCGAACCTCGATTCGATGGTGCTGGGGCTGGCGCTGCATCGAATGGGGCTGCCGCCCTTTACCTACGGAGCGGGGCTCAATCTCTTCTCGAATCCGATCGTCGGTTACTTCATGCACAACCTTGGCGCCTACACGGTGGACCGGCTCAAGACCGACCCGCTCTATCGCGAGACGCTCAAGGAATACGCCACGGTCACGCTGGAGTTCGATGCCGACAACCTGTTCTTCCCCGGCGGCACGCGCAGCCGTTCGGGCGCCGTGGAGGCCTATCTCAAAAAGGGCCTGCTCGGCACCAGCATCGCCGCCTACCGCCAGAACGTGATGCGCGGCAAGGAAACATCGAACATCTACATCGTGCCGTGCACGATCTCCTACCCGCTGGTGCTGGAAGCTTCGACACTCATCGACGACTACCTGCGTGAGGCCGGCAAGCAGCGCTACATCATCGTCGATGACGAGTTTTCCAAAGTGCGGCGCTGGCTCGACTTCCTGCGCGGGCTCTTCGCGCTCGACCTGCGCATCTACATCACGATCGGCAAACCGCTCGACCCCTTCGGCAACGACGTCGATGAGCAGGGCAATTCCCTCGACCCGCGTGGCCGGAAGATCGATCCGTCCGAGTATCTGCTTGTCGATGGTGAAGTGGGCGAGGACGGGGTTCGCGACTCGGTCTACACCGGCAATGTGGCCAGGCGACTCGTCGGTGCTTTCCAGAGGGAGAACGTGGCGCTGCCCACCAATGTGGTGGCCTTCGCCTTCTTCGAGCTGCTCCGCAAGAAGAGCAACGAGCGTGACCTCTATCGCTTCCTGCGCGGTCTCGGCCCCGAGATCAGCCTGCCCATGCCCGACGTGGAGCAAGCCCTGGCGCTGCTTCTCGAAGAACTGCAGGCCCTCGCCGGCAAGGGCGGGATCCGCCTCTCCCAGAGCGTGGGCAGCGGCGATATCCCCGAGATCATGCGCCGGGCGCTCAAGAGCTTCGGCATCTACCACACGACCCCGGTCATCCAGCGCAAGGGCGTGCGCCTTCATGTCGGTGACGGCAATCTGGTCTTTTACTACCGCAACCGGCTCGACGGGTACGGCCTGATGGGCACCCGCCGGCTGGTGCCGCCGCGGAGGCCCGGATGAGCAGGCAGGCAGGTGAGAAAAAGCCCCGCATCGCCGTTCTGGGGGCCGGTAACTGGGGCAGCACCGTGGCGCACATGATCGGCGCCAACGGCTACCCGGTTTCGCTGTGGTGCCGCAGTGAGAAGCAGCGCGAAGAGATCAATACTCACCACACGAACACGCGCTATCTCGAAGACACACGCCTCTCGCAGAACATCACGGCGACCAACGATCTCGAAGAAGCGATCGTCGGGGCGCCGCTCATTTTCGTGGTGATCCCGTCGAAGTCTTTCCGCGAAGTCGTGCGCGCCATGGGCGAGGTTCTGCGCCCCAGCCAGTTCGTCATCCACGCCACCAAGGGAATCGAATCAAGGACGCACCTGCGCATGTCGGAGGTGCTGCTCCAGGAAACCTGCGCGCTGCAGTTCGGTGTGCTCTCGGGCCCGAACATCGCGCTGGAAATGTGCCAGGGAAAACCCGCCGGTACGGTCATTGCCTCGGAATTCCCCCGCGTGATCGAGGCCGGACGCAGCGCGTTGGTGAGCGAGCAGCTTCGCGTCTATGCCAACACCGATGTAGTTGGTGTGGAACTGGGCGGGACGCTCAAGAACGTCGTCGCGATTGCAGCCGGTATGCTCAGCGCACTGGATCTGGGTGAGAACGCCAAGGCCCTGCTGATCACGCGCGGGCTTTCGGAGATCGCGCGCATCGGCGTGGCGCTTGGGGCCGATCCGATGACCTTTGCCGGTCTGGCCGGCATCGGTGATCTGATGGTGACCTGTTCGAGCCCCCTCTCGCGCAACCACCGCGTGGGCGCGGCGCTGGCGAAGGGCATGAAGCTCGACGAGGCGGTCGAAAAGCTCGGCATGGTGGCCGAGGGCGTGAACACCGCGAAGGTCGTGCATTCGATCGCCGAGCGCCACCGGCTCGATGTGCCGCTGCTGGAATCGGTCTACCGCGCCCTGCACGAGAATCTCACGCCGGCCGAAGGCATTCGCGAGCTCATGCAGCTCTCCTCGCGCTACGACATCGATCGCGCCCTGCAGGGACACTGAACATGCGACCCGAGCGCCAGCGGCTCAAGAAACCTTATCCGATGCTCCGTATCATGGAGCGCGAGCTCGATCCCCGTTACGAGGGACCCGTCTTCGTCTGGGACATCGACAAGACCTATCTCGAAACGCGCTTTTCCCAGCTCAAACACATTGTGAAAATTCCCTTCGAGTTCGGCGTGGACAAACAGGCAGTGCCGGGAACCATCGCGCTGCTGCACGGACTTCGCGAAGGGAAAACCGGGCGCGAGCACCGGCCGCTGTTCTTCGTCTCCGCCAGCCCGCCGGTGCTGGAGCTTCCCATCGGCAAGAAGATGCTGCTCGACGGGGTGGAATACGATGGTGTGAGTTACAAGGACTGGCCGCGCCTGATTCTGCGGCGTGAGTTCACGCAGGTCAAAGAACAGGTCGGATACAAGCTGGCCGCGCTGCTGATGCTCTATCGCGATCTGCCGGCGGGGTGTCGCTTTCATCTGTTCGGTGACGATGCGGAGAAGGACGCGCTGGCCTTTGCACTCTTTGCCGACGTAGCCGCCGGGCGGGTGCGGGGCCGGGCGCTGCACGACACGCTCGTTGTCGGCGGCACCGAGCATCACTACGCCGAAGAGATCGCCTCGCTGGCCGAACCGCTTCCCGAGCGCGAGTGCGTGGAGCGGATCTACGTGCACCTCATCCGCCAGCCCGGCGGCGAGAGCATCGCCGAATTCGGCGCCGGGGTGCTGGGCTGTCCGACATTCTTTGCCGCCGCGAAGGTGCTGCACACCGAGGGTCTGCTCAGCGACCAGAGCCTTGAAAGCGTTCGGCAGGCCGCCCCGGACGGCGAGGGCATTTTCGGCAAGGCCCCGGCCGATGACACGGGCTACTGGTGCCCGCACCGGTATCTGGTTCTCTAGCGACGCAGCAGATTCAGCAATCCCTTGCCCCCGGTGCGCAGCGTGCCGGCAGGCGAATCCGCTGTTGCCAGCCGGAGCGCCCTGCCTCCCCAGCGCGATTCCCAACTAGAGAGCGGCCACAGGCTCTTTAGAATGCGTCGGTCGTAGGCCGAGGGCTCGAATCCCGAGCGGGCCGGTACCCGCGGTCCGAAGGCCTCGGCAGCGCAGGCCAGTGCGAGGGTCACGGCGCGCCGGGAGCGGGTCTGCGTGGCAAGCACTTCGAGAAATCCCCAATCGATTTCGTCGTGGCGCACGTGAAGAATGCGCGCCAGGTCATGGAGGAACAGCAGTTTTCCCGTGAACCCGTGGCGGGCGGTGTTGGCGGCGAGAAAGAAGAGCTGCACGCTCAGGGATGGATCGCTTCCTTCGGTAACGCCCAGCGCGTCCCAGTCGGGCATCACGCGCTCACCGGTGGCGGGGGTCCAGTGCAGGTCGAGTCCCACGGCGGGCTGGCCTGGCAGCAGAAAGACCCAGTGGTGGTGACGAAGCCGCGCGGCGCGCGAGCAATCGACCACCTCCCAGCCGGATTCCAGAACCAGGTCGCGTGCGCGTTCAATGTCGGCCGCGCGCACCAGCAGGTCGATGTCCGTCATCGGACGCTCGCCTGGCTCGTAGATCCCGGCGCGCAGCAGTGCCAGCCCCTTAATCGGCGCGACCGGAATTCCGGCATTCTCAAGGGAGCCGAGCAGCTCATTTCCGGCGTCGAGCTGCACCAGGTTCGCGGCCAGTGTGTAGCTGCGCGCGCGGTCGAGCTCCTTCTGATTCTCTTTGGGCCACAGCCCCCGGGATGCGTGGCGGGCCAGCAGGGGGGCGAGCCCGTGACCGACGGCAATGCGTTGCGCCGCATCCCAGAATTCCGGGGAGTCATGGGGCAGCGCCGCTGCCCGGCAGGCGCCGCCTTCCATGGCCAGCAGGCTGCACAGCCACAGGCGGGCCAGAATCTCGTGGGGAGGGCTCTCCATGGGATGGACTCTAGCGAGGCAGGCCCACCGGGGCCAAGGGGCGGCCCGGTTGCTTGGGCGGCACCGGGGGCGCTAGGATCTACCCAATGAACGACCCCGCCGCAAAAAGGCCACAGGGCCAGAAGGCGCGCCGCAGCTACGCGGCGCCCGCGATTGTGCATGAAGAGACGATCGAGTCGGTGGCGGTGGTCTGCGATCCGGCCTCGAACCCGGGCCTTCCGGTAAAACGCACGGCCGGCGAGCCCAATCCCATGAGCCCCTCGGGCGTCTGCGAAAACGGATTCCTAAACAGCTAGGCGGCGTTTTCTTCGGAAGCGGCGGGCTCAGCGCGGAGCTGCGTCTTGCCCGGCACCACGATCTGGTGGAGCACGGGGCGGGACTCGAACTGCCCGATCTCGTAGCGCATCTGCGCGCTCTTGCAGGCATATTTCGACGGGCCGTTGAAGCGGCCGTTCTCGTAGAAACTCACTGAAGGACAGATGAAGCAGCTCTCGCGGAATTCGCAGGAATTGCACTCGACAAAATCGCTGAATTTCAGGGAGCGTTCCTTCTCCAGAAACTCCGCGTCGCGCCAGATCTCGGCCACGTTGCGCTCGCGCACATTGCCCACAGAAATCTTTGACTGCACACAGCCGAACACATCGCCGTAGGGGCCGATGATGGCGGTACCGCGTCCCAGGGTGCACAGCTCCCTGCCGAGCGTGCGGGGCTTGGGTTCCACCCCGCGCGCATAACGGGCGAAGTAGTCGCGAAGCTGTTCATCGGAAATCTGGTGGCCCAGCGGTTTCATCGAACCGTCGTCCTTGGGCGTCATCCACACGTCGATGTTGTAGGGAAGATCCCGCGAAGTGCAGAAGGCAACCATCTCATCGAGCTCGTGAAAATTCTCGCGCATGATCGGCAGCTTGATGAGCATGCGCTGGCCGCGCGTGCGAAGCGCATCGATGTTGCTGGCGACGCGCTCAAATCCCTCATGCCCGGTGACGGCGCGGTAGGTGCTCTCGCTCACGCCGTAGAGAGAGATGTCGATACTCATCAGATTGAGCGCCATCGCGCGCTCCAGGCGCTCGCCATCGAGCAGCAGGCCGTTGGAGAAAAGGCGCACGATGAAGCGTTCGCGGGCGGCGTGCTCGGCGATCTCGAAGAAATCCGGGCGCAGCATGGCCTCGCCGCCGGTGAGCGTGACTGTGAGGCAGCCTGCGGCCTTGAGATCATCGAGCAGGGAAATGTATTCGCGGGTGGAGAGCTCCTGGCGGGGGCCGCCGACGACGCAGTAACAGTGCACGCACTCGAAGTTGCACCGGTAGGTCAGTTCCAGTGCGGCGGTGAGGAAACCGCTACGCGCCGCCACGCGGCGGCGAATTTGCTCGAAGCGAGATGCCACGTCTAATCCGGATTCCCGTCCCTGAACGCCTGATCCATATACTGCCGGAGCCCCGGCGCGCGCGCAAACCGCAGGCGCCATCCCGGGGTCATCCCGGAGAGCACGCTGGCGCGCTCAAGAATCTGTTCGGCGTCCATGCCCTGGCCCTGCAGGGCGCCGCCGATGGCGGCGGCGACGCGCCCCGGGGTGGTGGCGCCCAGCTCGTGGCGGTCGGCTTTTTCGAGAATCAGCCAGCCGTGCAGGGGAAAACGACCCGGGGTCTTGGGAATGTCGATCCCGTCGCCCGAGAAGGGGCTTCCCTCTACCATCAGGCCCTCGGGCGTATTGCGCAGCAGAATGAGATCGTCGCCGAGCACGAGCGCGCCCTCGGCCTGCAGCACGCGACAGAGCGTGGTCTTCCCGGTGCCCGAGGCGCCCGGCGCGATCCACGCGCCGCTCGTCTCATCGAGCGCGACGGCTGCGGCATGCAGCATCACGGAGTTCTCATCACGATTGCACAGCGTGGCCAGCAGCGCGCGCAGCCCGTTTTCCAGGGCATTGGGGCAGGGGTGATTGCGTGCACCAACGGCCGGTACGACGCGCAGCACGAAGTCCTTGCCCGTCATCTCCAGCACGAACGCGCTCGAATAGATGCGGTCTTCCTCGCGCTCCACGTGGAGCGGATCGTCGTGGTGGAGCTTGCGATCCAGGCGAAGGCGAAGGGCGCTTGTCGCGCTCTGATTCGAAGCCTGCTTGAGCCACATGTCGAGCAGCGCCGGATCGAAGGCGCGGTCAACTTCGAGTGCAAGCCCGTAGCCCGCCAGCGCGCGCGTTTCCGTCCGCGTTGCGGGAGTCAGTGCCTTCCGCAGGCTGGAGCGCACGAAGAGCTCTCCGGCGGTGAGCGCCACGCCAATGGCACCGCCGCGGCGGTTGATGGTCTTTTCGCTGCCCGCACGGCGCACGCGGGTGGCGCGCCCGACGACGGCCTTGAGCGGCACGAGCGCGTCGGCGCCGGGGGCGGCATCGCCCTTCGTGCGAATCCACAGGCCGCGCCGCCGGAGCGTTGCATAGAGGTAGCGGTGCACCGTCATTCCGCGAAATCCCTGGAAGACCAGCACCTCGCCGGGAAGCGGCGGGCGGCGAAGCGGTTCAATGCGCACTTCATCGCCGGCGCGCAGGGTTGGCGCCATGGAATCGCTGCGCACGCTGACCCAGCAGAAGCCCGACTCGCGAAGGGCCTGTCGAACAAGGGATGTGGTCTCGATCTGCATTGCCTACTCGGCAGCCTCCAGCAGGTTTCTCTCGCGCAGGGATTCCAGAAACACGTTCACATCACGGGTTGCGGTCTCGGCGCTCACTGCGAACTCGGCGCAGAGAGAATCGGCCAGTTCCCCGGTGTTCTTTGGCAGCTCAAGCGCCTGCCACAGATACAGCCCCGTGTCGTTGAGCACGAGCATCCGGCCGCGTACGGGGTCGACCAACACGGCCTCCCCGTCGATTTCTCGCCAGGCGATCCGCGGCTTCTGCCGGAATCTGCGCTCTGTCTCTGCATCACTCATAGATAGGGTTTAGACTATCCGTCATGGAAAGTCGGCTTCAAGACCCCCAGTCAGGTTCCGGCGGCGAGATTCGCGCCGCCGCAATGGGCCTGTTTGCCCCTCACAGGGGCCGTTTTGCGTGGGCCAGCGCGCTGGGCGTGGCAACCCTGATCGGGCAGCTCCTGCTGCTGGCGGTGTTCTGGCAGCTCATTCGGGAGGTCACCGACGGGGTGCCCACGCTGGAGGCCCTCTCCGAGTGGCGCACCGGGGGGGCGCTGGCGGGATTGATGGTGGCGCTGGGGGTACTGCGCTGGCGCGCGCCGCTGGCCCAGATGCAGGCCGAGCAGGGTTTTGTTGAGGACCTCCAGACCCGGATGCTCGGCGGGATGCTGCGACGGCCGCCCTCGTTCTGGGCGAAGGCCGAAATCGGCGAGCTGACTCACCGCCTCAATGACGACGTGACGGGCACGCTTGCCTATGTGCGCGCGCTCTTTCAGACCCGCTGGCTGGTGCCGGTGCGCATTGTCGCCTTCGCGGGAATGCTGGCCTGGATCGCGCCCGAGGTGTTGCTGCCGTCTCTATTGGTGTTGCCGCTCTTTGCTCTGGTTTTGCTGGTGGTCGGAAAGGGCGTGGCCGGCGTTGCCGCGCGCGAGCGCGACTCGCGTGTGGCCCATTCCTCGCGGCTCTCGCAATTGCTTTCGGGCGCAGAAATTCTCTCGGCATTCGATACGCGCCGGCGCGCGGTGGACGCCCTTGCACGTCAGCTTCGCGCCGGTTACGCGCAGGCGCTCTCCAGCACGCGCTACTCGGCCTTCGGGTCGCAGGCGACCGAGTTCATCCGCATCGCAGGCGTGCTGGCGGTGCTGCTCTTCGGGGCCGAGTCCCTGGAGCCGGGCGCCATGATCGGGGCGATTCCGCTGCTTTTCCTGCTCTACTCGCCGGTGGCGGAACTGGCGCGGCTTCTCCCGCAGCTTGCGCGCGGGCGCGTGGCAACGGCCGCCGCACTCGAATTCCTGCAGGAGGAAAGCGCCGCCGAAGAGGCGCCGCGGGGCTTTTCGACACTGGAGGTACGCGCGCTGGAGTTTTCCTACGATGATTCGCACGAAGTGCTGCGCGGGGCGGACCTCCAGCTTCGCGCCGGAGAGTGGGTTGCGATCACCGGTGAATCCGGGCAGGGGAAAAGCACGCTGCTCAAGTTGTTGCTGGGGGCCGAGCATCCGAAAGCCGGAGAGATTCTGCGCGACGGCGCGCCGGGTTCTCTCAAGGGGCTGTGCGCCCTGGTAACGCAGGAACCCATATTCCCCGAGCGCACGGTGCGCGAGAACCTGCTGCTGGCAAAGCCCGATGCGAGTGACGAAGAACTCTGGCATGCGCTTGCGCGCGCGGCGCTGGCCGAGCGCATCGGGCGCGAGCAGTCGGGGCTCGATCTGGATATCGGCGAGGGCGGCAAGGCCCTCTCGGGCGGCGAGCGCGAGCGGCTCTCGCTGGCCCGCGCGCTGCTGAGCGACGCGCCGGTGCTGGCGCTCGACGAACCCGGCGTGTTTCTCGACGCCGGACACCGCGGGCGGATTCTCGAAACCCTGCGGGAGGAGCATGGCCCTCGCACCCTTCTGGTGGTGACGCACGAGGGCGATCTGCTCGACCTGGCCGATCAGAAACTGCGACTCGATGGTGGAAAGCTGAGTCAGGTTTCGTGATTGCAGGTCGTCAGGGGGCTCTGGATGGCCTCGACTATTCCCCGGGCTTGGGCTCAGGTGCGGGCGCGCCCTTTTCGCGCTGCTGCACCTTGATGTAGTAGCGCATCATGTTCTGCCACTGCTCGGTGCGGCGCAGGTCGGCCAGTAGCGGATCGCGCTCGGCCTGTTCGATCCATGCGTCGTTCTTCGTAAAGAGTGTGTCGTAGGTGTGCAGCGCCTCGTCAATCATTCCCAGCTCGTGCTGGACGCGCCCCACATAGTAGGCCGATTCTTCGCGGGCACGCGGCGGCGCTTTCGTAACGGCGCCGGCAAGCTTGTAGAAGCTCAGCGCCTTGTCGAACTTGCCGAGCTGGGCGAAGCTCGTTCCCAGGCCCTCATAGATCGTCCACCAGACGTTGGGCGCGGCTTCGGGTTCGACCCCGGCAGCGCGCAGGATCTCGCCTGCTTCATGGAAAAGCTGGATGGAGC
>JAGRBM010000047.1 GCA_020434085.1 Chrysiogenia bacterium
GCTAGGGCTTTTTTCGCTGGCGCGCGATTACAGCTCACTGCTCAACCCGCGCTACTACCGTCCCATCTACATCCACAGCAAGCTCTTCATCGCCGATGGCGCGCGCTGCTGCATCGGCTCGGGCAACATTTCCTTCCAGAGCCTCCACCGCGACGGAGAGGCCGCCTTCGACATTCTCGCCCCCGATCAGATCCGCGCCTTTCAGGGCGCCCTGTGGGATGAACACTACGGCGAGGGCGGCGCCGCATTGATGAACCTGCCGCCTGAGCAGGCCTTTGCTGCCTGGCAGGCTCGGGCGACCGAGAACGCCGGGCACGTGCAGGGCCGCCGCGCCCTCAAGGGGCGCATCCTGCCCATCGACCTGGCGCGCTACGGCGAGCCGCTCGCGTCCGGGCGCCCGGCTGACTAGTATTTTCCCCGGTATCAATCACCGCGCGCGGTGCGGCCCCTGGGGCCGCCAAAGCCGCGCCCAGACCCCGGGAACTCTGATGAAGCGTCTCTCACTGTCCATTTTTGCCCTGATCGCGCTGCTCAGCGCGTGCAAGAGTGAAATGGAAGAGGCCCAATCGCGCTGGAGCACGCTGCAGGTCTGGGAGAACCAGCGCATCGAGGAGACCACATACGAGGTGCGCGAGGGTGAGGCCCCCATCGGCCGCGCAGTGATGCGAATCTACAAGGGCGAAGAGGATCTCTCGCGCTTCGGCAAGGAAGTCGCCAAAAGCAGCAAGCGCGAGGAGGTCTTCCGGGTGAGCCTGATGCAGTCGGTCGCCAACCCGGCCGGCATGGGAGAGCCGGTCCACCGGCTCGATTCCTGGTGGTTCGACACCGATGAGCTGCGCCTGCGCTACGGCACCCAGTCGGCCTACCTGTGGAACGGCGCGGTTTTCAAGGAAATTCGGGTCGGCAAAGATGCGGCCTACATCACAGTCCATTCCCACCTTTCGGGTGTAGAAGAATTGGAGACCGACTTCCCGAGTGAAGCGGTCGTGCAGGCCGGGGCCGGATTCTTCATTCGTGCGGTGCTTTCGAGCATGCAGAGGCTCACAAAAATCCCTGTAGTTTCAATGGGTTCCGTCTGGCTGAGCGCCAGGCCCACGGTTCTCAAAAGTGATTTCAGGGTGATTGGGGAAGAGGTTCTGAACGTCGCCGGCGAGCAGTTGCCGACCCGGATCGTTGAACTCTCCAATGAAATGGGGAGCAAGCGATACTGGATCGGCGCCGGAGCGCCGAGCCTCTTGGTCCAATGGGAGGATGAGAACGGCTACCTGTTCGTGATGACAGGGCACCGCTATCTCGACTGGCCGAAATGATCCAACACCCCTGCCCCGCATCAAGCCGAGTCCTCTACCTTGTCGCCGCGCTTTGCGCCGCGCTGGAGCTGTTTGCTCCCGTGCGGGTTCTCGCCAGCGACGTCGTCGAAGTGTCCGAGCCCCAGGCCCGGGAAGCGCCCGCTGAGCAGGGTGTTGCCGAGCCCGATCCGGCGGTTCCCGATCTGGAGAGCACGCCCGCGAAAACCGAACCGACGGAGTCCGCACCCGGCGGCGCCGCCGATGCTCCGACGAAGCCGGCCGCCGACAAGATTCCCCACTACATCACCGGCTTTGTGACGGCACGCGACCTGATGCTCAATCGCGAGTACGAGGCCGCCTACAAGTCCCTGCAACACTACGGCATCAATCACCGGGACGACGCGATCGAGGCCGTGGGCGAGGCATTGCTCGAAGTGCTCAGTATGGCCGAGCAGCGCGACTTCCGCCGCACCCAGCGTCTGGATGCCGTCTTCGCCCGCGCGCGCATTGCGGCCCATTCCTGGATTCCCAAGGCCCCCGACCCCGTTTTTGCCAGCATGCTCGCCGGCGTCTCCGATGCGATCAACGCTACCTGGTTGTTGAAAACAGGCTCGAAGCTCAGCGGCCTGAACATGGCACTGGGCGCCATCAACCGGATCGAGGACGCGGCAAAGGCCGCAGACCCCTCGCTGGATGCGCGTGGTTTTTATGCGATGTATCTCTACATGCGCGGGCGTTACGGATCGCGCTACATCCCCTTCGTGAAAGACACCCGCAATGTGGGCCGGATCGGCGTCGAGAAGTGCGTGAAGGAAGCTCCCACGATGGGACCCCTTTGCCATCTGTTCCTGCTCTACGTTGCAAAGTGGGAACGGCGCTGGGACGATCTCGACAAGCTGGGCGACAAGTTCCGGGAGAAATATCCGGCTTCCATGTTCGCCGCGCTCATTCAGGCCGAAGGGCTGCTTGCCGCGCAGAAGCCGGAAAAGGCGCTCTCGGTCCTTGTGGACGTGGCGCGCTTCGACCCCAACTTCCCGCTCCATCACCTGTGGATGGGCCGCGTCTACTGGGAGGGACTTGTGCAGCCGCTTCCCGCCGAGGAATTCGTGAACCTCGCCCTCAAGGAAGGTCTCAACCAGAAAACACGGATCTCCGAGGCGCACACCGTGCTGGCAGAGATCGCAATGACGCAGGGCTATTTCGCGGAGGCCAAAATCCGCATCGACTGGGCGCTGGAATTCGATTCCGACAACAAACGCGCCGAAATCGATGAAGAGAAACTCGACGATCTGATGAAGAAGGCGCAGCCCTAGCGCTTCTTTTCCCGATATTCCCGAACGAATTCTTCACTGGCAAAGAGCGCGCAGTCGCAGTAGCCCTGCCGCGCGATGTCTTCGCCGTGGGGCGTGCATGGACACACCCACCTGCGACCGCAGGCCAGGACTTCTTCTTCGCTCTGACAGGGACAGTAGGCTAGGCCGTGTTTCTCCTTGTTCTTTGCCAGTCCCTTGAGGATGTTTCGGACGCGAACCTCATCGGGATAGAAAACGTAGGGCCCGCGCGCGACGTAGGCCTCGGCCATGCGGGTCACCTGCGCGAGCGCCTGCTCGCGCGGCCTGCGCCGAAGCCCCGGGTTGTCGCTGGCTGCCATGGCCTCACTCTAGCGCGCCCTCACCCCGGGCGATCAAGCCGCTTGTCCCTTTGCCGCTGTGCTAGCATGGGCGCGACATGGCAAAGCGAAACCGACAAGTGCTCATTGTTTCGGCGCTCGACCCCTCCGGCGGGGCCGGGCTGCTGCTCGACCGCGCGGTGGTGGAGGCCGAGGGAGCCCACGCCTGCGGCGTCGTCACAGCGCTGACGGTGCAGAGCGCCTCGGGCCTTGTTCGCACCCGCAAGGTCCCTGCCGAGCTCGTCATGGAGCAGATCGCGACGCTGGAGGCGGATCTTGGGCCCTTCGAAGTCGCCAAGCTGGGCGCGCTGGGCAGTCCGGCGCTCGCTCACGCGCTCACGGGCTGGGCAGCGAAGCGACCCAGGCTGCGCCTGGTAATCGACCCCGTCTCGCGCCCGAGTCGCGGGCGGCCCTCCCTCGTCGAGGGAAGCGTGCGCACCCATCGCAAGGCGCTGCGCGGCCTGCTCACTCATACGTATCTGCTAACGCCGAACCTGCCCGAGGCCCGCTGGCTGCTGGGCCTTCGCGAGGACAGCGCCGCCGCGCCCGAAGAACTGGCCACGCGCCTGCTCGAACTCGGACCGCGCGCGGTCCTGCTCAAGGGCGGTCACGCCGCGGGCGCCCAAGTCGCCGACCTGCTGGCCGAGCAATCGGGCAAGCGCCGCTTGCTCACACACCCGCGAAAACGCGGTGAGTTCCATGGCACGGGTTGCTACCTGGCCAGCGCAATCACTGCGAATCTGTCTCTTGGGAAATCACTTACTTCCGCGCTGGAGCACGCGAGCGCGTCGCTGGAACGCGCCATGAAAAACGCGCGACCCGTCGGCGCCGCCGGCGTCCGGCAGCTCCGGCCCGCTACCAAATAAATTCCACGACCAATCACACCCCCAAACGCCTGTCATTCTGAGCGTAGCGAAGAATCGGTTGGGGTTGGCGTGAACGCGATTCTTCGGACCGCTTTGCGCCCCTCAGAATGACAACCACGTGGAAGGAAGCCTCAATGCCGGATCAGGATTCGAGTTTGTCGAGGATGGGTTGCAGCTCGCCCAGGCTGGCGTAGGAAATGGTCAGCTTGCCCGCTCCCTTTTTGTTGTGGGCGATACGAATCTTCACGCCGAGGTTCCGCTCCAGGCGACGGGTGAGTGCGGCGACATCGGGATCAACGGCGGCAGTCTTTTTCTCGGTCGTCTTGGGCTTGCGACGCAGCGCCCCCCCGCTGGCCAGCTCTTTGGCGAGCTTTTCGGCCTCGCGCACGGACA
>JAGRBM010000048.1 GCA_020434085.1 Chrysiogenia bacterium
CTTTCGGTTTGTATCTATCGGGTTCCGCTCGGCCGAGCGAGTGGGCTTGAGGAAGATGAAGAGGAAAGTGAGGCTGACGAGCACTACGAAAAGTGCCTAGAGCGGCGGAAATTGTCACTTAATGACGTGTTCCAGGCGAAGCTCGGTTGGTTGGTGGGGAATATTTATTCGAGAGTGGGCACTGAGGATTGGGTTCCGGCTCACAAAAGTTCAGACGAATTCAACGAGATGATACAAGATACGTTGGATTCTCAATTTCGATGGGTTCCCGAAAAGGTCTTGCGTGTTGCAAGGAAGCAGGTGACCCCGGAGGTGATTGAAACTGGAAGGGAAGCCATTTGGGAACATCTAGATGGTGTGGTGATGGAATCAAAACGTGATCAACTTTTGAATCGGCTAGAAGTTATTCTTGAAAAGACGTCAACGGTTGATCCGGGCGCACGAAAGAAGATTCTTAATATGGTTCGTAGTGATCCTGTGATTTCTCAGATAGCGCCTGTAAATCAGTATTAAACGGAATTGAAGATTGCACAACCCAAAAACCCCCGGCCTTTGGCCGGGGGTTTTCTTTTTTGAGAGTTGGCCCGTGCTGCGCGTTTATAGACCCAAGGGGAGGCCGCCGATCCACTGGCCGCCGTCGACGATGAGGGTGGCGCCGGTGATGTACCTGGCGCTGTCGCTGGTGAGGAAGAGGCAGGCGTCGGCGATTTCCTGGATCTCGCCGAAGCGCCCCAGAGGAATCATCTTCATGGCCATCTCGCGGGCTTTTTCGCCGGGTGCGAGGCGCTTCATGCCCTCGGTGTTGTCGATGGGGCCGGGCGCGACGCCGTTGGCGCGAATGCCCGAGCCGCCCCATTCGTTGGCGAGCGTGCGGATCATGGCGTCGATGCCGGCCTTTGCCGCCGAGACGTGGGCCTGGAAGGGCACGCCGGTGTATTGAAGCGTCGCGGTGATCGCGATGATGGAGGCGTTGCCGTGTTTCTTGGCCGCGGCCTGCAGGTGCTTCATCGCGTGCTTGCAGGTGTGCCAGCTTCCCAGGAGGTCGATGTCGACCACGGTCTTGAAGCCGTTGTCGGTGAGGGCTGCGGCCGGAATGGGGAAGTTCCCCGCGGCGCCGCAGATGACGATGTCGATGCCGCCGAACTCGGCCACGGTGGCGTCGATGGCTTTTTGCACGGCGTCGGGGTCGCGCACGTCGGCGGCGACGGGCAGAACCTTGCCCCCGGTTTTGGCGGTGATCTCTTTGGCCGCCTCGTCGAGTCGTTCCTGCTTGCGGCTGGTGATGGTCACGTTGGCGCCGTGGGCGCTGAAAGTCTCGGCAATGCCCTTGCAGATGCCCGAGCCGCCGCCGGTGATGTAGGCGGTTTTGCCCTTGAGAATGTCGTCCTTGAAGATGCTCATGGTCTCTCTCCCTTTTGCCTGCGGGGCCTGAAAAATAGCTCCCGCGGCGGGTTGATGTCATCCGTTCTATCAGCTAAAGTTAACGCTGTCAACATTCATCCGCCAAGGCGGAGTTTTTTGTGAGGAACCACCAATGGCCCTGCCCGAACTCTTCAACACCCTCCGGCTGCCCGCCGTCGGCGCGCCGCTGTTCATCATTTCCACGCCTGATCTGGTCATCGCCCAGTGCAAGGCCGGCGTCGTGGGTTCGTTCCCGGCGCTCAACGCGCGCCCGGCCGAGGAACTCGAAAAATGGCTCATCCGCATCAACGAGGAACTCGACGCCCACAACCAGAAGAATCCCGACAGCCCGGCCGCGCCCTTTGCCGTCAATCAGATTGTGCACAAGTCCAACGACCGCCTGCAGCA
This sequence comes from Chrysiogenia bacterium, assembly GCA_020434085.1. Lineage (NCBI taxonomy): Bacteria > Pseudomonadati > Chrysiogenota > Chrysiogenia > Chrysiogenia bacterium. The sequence continues at coordinate 1,810 of JAGRBM010000048.1, forward strand.
TGACGTCGAGGTTTGCGTCAAGCACAAGGTACCGATCTTCATCACCTCGCTCGGCGCGCGAAAAGAAGTGAACGACGCCGCCCATTCCTACGGCGGCATTGTCCTGCACGATGTCATCAACAACTCATTTGCAAAAAAAGCGGTGGAAAAGGGCGCCGACGGACTGATCGCCGTGGCGGCTGGCGCGGGCGGTCATGCGGGCACGACCTCGCCCTTTGCCCTCGTGCAGGAAATCCGAGAGTGGTTTAACGGCCCGCTGCTGCTGGCCGGCTCGATCTCGACCGGCGCTTCCATTCTGGCCGCACAGGCCATGGGCGCCGATCTGGCCTACATGGGCACGGCCTGGATCCCCACCGAAGAGGCCAATGCCGATCCGGGCTACAAGAAGATGATTACCGAGTGCGCCGCAACCGACATCGTCTACTCGAATCTCTTCACCGGTGTGCACGGCAACTACCTGAAGCCCTCCATCGTCAATGCCGGTATGGACCCCGACAACCTGCCCGAGAGCGATCCCTCGAAGATGAACTTCGGCTCTGGCGGGAACACCAAGGGCAAGGCGTGGAAAGACATCTGGGGCTGCGGTCAGGGAATCGGTGCCATCAAGCAGGTGCAGCCCGTCGCCGACGTGGTTGCGCGGCTGCGCGCTGAATACGATGCGGCAAAGAATCGGCTTGCGAAGATTTCCTGAGAGCGAATCTATTCGGACGGAAGGGCGGGGTCTTCCCCGCCCTTTTTCTTTGCAGCGGCAATCTGCTCGAACCACTTGCGCCTGCCGATGAGCTCGGCGGTCAGGCGGCCGGCGATGACCTGGCTGTGACGTCGGGCCAGATTCAGGCGCTCATCGCCGCCGCCATAAAACGCGAGCACCTTGCCTTCAAGGTGGGAACGCTGTCGCAGTTCGATTTGCAGGGGCTCGGTGGCGCCCACGCTCTGCAACTGCAGATTTGAATCGATGTCTGCCTCGAACCAGAAAAGCGGTCCGGGCAGGCTCAGAAACGCGATAATGGTGCCCATCTGCCATTTCGCGCGGGTGCGATGCAGGTCGATGCGCGGGGTGTCGGTAATTTTCAGCAGCACGTCGAATGGTCCCGTCGGCTGCCAGGGGGCGACGGTGACCTTCTCGAAGAGGCGCGCGTCGGAGAGCGCCTTCTGGAGCGGCTCGATGTAGCTGGGTGAGCCGCCGATGTGGAGGCTCTCCGGCGGGGCCGTGACCTCTTCCCAGATCCCCACGCTCAGGTCCATCTGCTCATAGAACATGGAATCAGGAATGGCCGGCAGGGCGGGGACGGGCTCCAGCTTGTGCGCGCCGCAGCCACAGAGCAGCAGCGCAATCATCGCGAAGCCCAGCCGCCGAAGCATCACTTGTCCCCCTGCGCCAGCGCCAGCGTGCCCCCCAGAATCATCCGGGTGAGAAACCGGGTGGACGCATCCACGTCGGGGTGTTTCTGGCTGGCAATGCGAAAGCCCTCGGCCGTGCACAGGCCGATGATGGCGCCTGCCAGCCGGTCGCGGTCGTCCGGGGCGAGGTAGTTCAGTTCGAAAGACTCCTCGATGTCCTCACGCAGTTCCTGGGTGGCAATCTCGTTGAGGCGGCGGCTGGTCTTGCGGCCGCCGGCACCGAAGTCGGTCTGGAAGAGCACACGAAAGAAGTCGCGCTCTTCAACGACGAATTCGCAAAACGCGCGGCAGGCATTCTCCACGCGCTGCTCGACGGTGGGAGTTCCCGCCTCTCCGGTGCCCCGGCGCGCGGCCCGGCTGCGCTGGCGAAGCCGCGCGGCGCTCTCTTCGACAATGGCGACGAAGAGTTCTTCCTTGCTCTTGAAGTGGAGGTAGAAGGTGCCGATGGCCAGGCCCGCTTCGCCGATGACGTCGCGGATCTGCGTGCCCTCCAGGCCGCGGGTGGCGAAAATCTTGCGGCCGGCGGCGAGCAATTTTTCGCGCGTGCGTTCCTTGGCTTCTTCTCTGCTGAGTCGCTTGGTTGCGGGCACGGAACGCTCTCCTGGGCGGGGACCGGGGTTTGATTCTCACCGAACAGATGTTCAGTATACGGGCCGCCGCGCCGGGCTTCAACCATCTGTCCCGGCAAGTGGCAGCACCAGCAGGAGCAGACAGCCGTGCCGAGAGACCCCGATACCACGTTCACCACCGAAGGCGAGTCGCGCTTCGGATTCGACGACATCACCGAGCGCTACGCCCTCAAAATGACCTCGCTTGCCCGCATGGGCGCGCCGGTCAACTGGGCGCTCTTCCAGAAGGAAGTGATGCCCCCGCATCTGCGGCTCAAGAAGGGGCTCGCTGCGATCGTCTACCGGCAGGAACTCGAAATCACCGACACGCCGCTGCAGATCCAGACGCCGCTGAAGGTGCTGGTCAAGTTGCAGCTCGGCAAAAACGGCGAGGGTGAGGACACCCGCATCATCGCGCGCAGCGACGTCGAGGTGCTTGGCACGCCCATGGGCGGCGGGGAACTTGTCTCCGCCGGGCGTATGATGATCGACCACGTCTTTACCCGCCTGACCGCGCCGCCACCCGAGCGACGGGTGCGTGCCTTCGATCCCGAAATGGATTTCAGCGCGCCCACCCCGGCCCGGGAGTTCGACTACCTGGCGCCCCAAGCCCTGCTCGATCCGCCCGCGGGTTATGAGCCGCTTGGCGAGGCGGTGTGTGATGGCGAGCCCCACGTCTGGCCCTACGGGAACACCGACCCCAACCTGCACATTCACATGATGGACTACGTGGGATTCGGCGCGACCTTCGCCACTGATCAGTTCGCCCGGCTTGGAAAACCCGCGACGGACTACTTCTTCAATCGTTGCAGCGTGGTTTATCGGCGCCCGTTCTTTACGGGCGATCCCTACCACCGCAGGGGACGCGCCTTCACACTTGACGGCGGCGCGCCCACGGATCTCGCCCTCTGCGGCGCCTACTACCGGACCGAGGGAGCGCCCCCGGAGGGAGAGAAACCGGCCGTCGCTTTCCGCTTTCTCACCGCGGCCAAGCCACACGGCGGCATAATCCCGGGCAAGTAACTTTCCCGGGGCGCCGCCGGGTGCCCGCTTCTTGGGCAACCGGGCGGCAGCCTGCCCGGGGCCTGCCCACAATCCGGGCATCCCTCCGTCCTCCGCTCACTTACATAAATAAGCCCCAACCGGGCCCCTACGTGCTGAATTTCGCATTCTGCGCAAAATGGCACGCGCGATGCACTGCATGGCGCCAACAACGGCGTGCGTGGTGCCACCGGATCGGGGATCCACACGCCAAATTCCAGGAGGCGATCGCCGAAATGAAGAAGATCGACGCGATTATCAAGCCCTTCAAGATCGACGAAGTGAAGAAGGCCCTTTCGGACCTCGGTGTGGTCGGCATGACCGTATCCGAGGTGAAGGGCTTCGGTCGACAGAAGGGCCACACCGAGCTCTATCGCGGAGCTGAATATGTGGTGGAGTTTCTTCCGAAGCTCCGGGTTGAAGTGGTTGTTCCCGATGAAAAGGCCAATCAGGTCATCGAGGCGCTTTCGAGCGTCGCGAAGACGGGCTCGGTCGGGGACGGAAAGATTTTTGTGTCGGATGTGAGCGATGTGGTTCGCATCCGTACCGGAGAACACGGCGAAGCCGCGCTGTAACAGTGCCGGGGAATCGACGTAGAGAGCAACAAAAAGCTTGTAAGGAGAGAATTCAAATGAGAGGCAAGATTTTTAAGGTACTCCCCCTCGCAGCCCTGGCGCTGTTCGTAATGGCGGGAATTTCGCGCGCCGAGGATGCACCCTCGGTTGCAGGCAACGCGGCGGCGATTGAGGGACTCCAGAATCACGCCAACTTCCTCTGGACGCTGATCGCGGCTGTGCTGGTGTTCCTGATGCAGGCCGGTTTCGCGATGGTCGAATCCGGAATGACGCGCGCGAAGAACGCGATCAACATCATGATGAAGAACCTGATGGACTTCTCCGTCGGTTCAATGGCGTTCTATGCAGTGGGCTTCGGCCTGATGTTCGGAACGACGAACGGCTTCTTCGGAACCACCGACTTCTTCATGTCGGGCCCTGGCCCCGAAGGAAACCCCGACTGGATGTGGGTTTTCTTCATGTTCCAGGTTGTGTTCGCCGCTACCGCAGCCACGATTGTCTCGGGCGCGATGGCCGAGCGCACCAAGTTCATTTCCTACATCGTCTACAGCTTCTTTATCTCGCTGATCATCTATCCGATCTTCGGCTCGTGGGCCTGGGGAAGCCTCTACAACGGTAGCGGCTGGCTCGAGGGCATGGGCTTTGTCGACTTCGCCGGTTCGACCGTTGTTCACTCGGTCGGCGGCTGGGCGGCACTGGCCGGCGCCATCGTGCTGGGCCCGCGCCTTGGCAAGTATGGAAAGAACGGCGAGATTCACCCGATTCCCGGCCACAACATGCCGCTGGCTACGCTGGGTGTGTTCCTGCTGTGGTTCGGTTGGTTCGGTTTCAACGCCGGTTCGACCACGACGGCTGACACCAGCATCGCGCTGATCGCGGTGAACACCTCCATGGCCGCCGCTGCGGGTTCCATCGCAGCCATGATCGTGGCCTGGGTGAAGACCGGAAAGGCTGAAATTTCCATGACGCTCAACGGCGCGCTTGCCGGCCTGGTCGGCATCACGGCGGGTTGCGCCAACGTCGCTCCCGGTGGCGCCATTGTCATCGGCCTGATCGCCGGCGTGCTGGTCTACTTCGCGGTCGTGACGATCGACAAGCTGAAGATCGACGACCCCGTCGGCGCGGTGAGCGTGCACGGCGTGTGCGGCGCCTGGGGAACCCTGGCTGCCGGCCTGCCGTTCTTCGACACCACGGGTGATGCCAGCGTGATGACGCAGCTCATCGGTATCGGTGCCGCCTTCGCGTGGACCTTTACCACGGCGTTCATCCTCTTCAAGGTGATCGACATGACCATCGGTCTGCGCGTCACCGCCGAAGAAGAGATCGAAGGCCTCGACTTCCTCGAACACGGCGGCCACGCCTATCCCGGCATCGCCGAAGGTTCGAGTGGTTACGGCTCGATCGGCGCCTCGGGTTCGATGGCGGCAAGCAGCGCCTCGGCCCCGGTGGGTGTCCCCGAGTCCGCCAGCTAAGCAGATATTCCTGGGCCTTCCTTAGAAGAGGGGGAAGGCCAATCAGGGGGAGCCAACTCTCAACCCGATCGGGCGTCGCAGTGGGAAGCTGCGGCGCCCGATCCTTTTTGGGGACGCTTGAAGTTTGGTTGTGAGGCTTGCCCGTTCGAGTGAGGGCGGCAACACTGGAACGCATCATGGCACGAGTGAGAAAAACCAGCCCCGACGATGCGCCCAGCCGCGCGCGCATCCTTGAGACGGCGGGTCGGCTGTTTGCGCGAAAAGGCTACGCAGCGACAAGCGTCGACGAAGTCGCAGCCGAAGCGCGCACGAGCAAGAGCAGCATCTACTGGCACTTCAAGAGCAAGGAAGACATCCTGCTTGCGGTTCTCACCGAGAACACCTCGAACTGGGCAGCCCACGCGGTCTCGGTCATCGCCGCGCGGGAAACACCGGCGGAGCGCCTCGAGGCAGCTCTCGACGTCCTGGAGGACCAGCTCCAGCAGACCAGGGATTTCCGCCAGCTAGTTCTGGGGATGATGACCGAGCGAGCCGAGGAATCACCCAGAACGCGGGCGGTGCTTCAGGAAATCTATCAAGGGTACCGGGATGCGACGGTCAAGCAGATCGCCGACACGGTGCCTGCGCTTCCGCCGGCCCAGCGTGATGCCATCGCGGCAGTCGTTCTCGCGATCTCCGACGGGCTCTTTCTGCATTGGCAGCTTGATCCCGAAAACTTCGACCTGCACCGCACCATTGAGAGTCTGCGCGCGCTCCTCGTTCCGGTGGCAAAGAGCGTCGAGAAATTCATCAATCCCAAAAAACAGAAATAGTCGGGCGAATCAGCCGCGGGTGAGCCAGTCCTGAATGCGAGGGAAGACTTCCTTCGCAACATTGCGTCCCACGAGCAGGTCGCCGTGACCGTAATCGGCGCTGAAGCCTTCGGCTTTTGCGCAGTTGATCTGCGACTTCTCGGTGCTTCCCAGCGCCTCAAAGGTGTCGCGCACCAGAGTGGGCGGAACCAGCAGGTCCTTCTGGCCCGAAATCAGCATCACCGGGTGGGAAAAGCGCTCCATCACATTCTTTGCCGCTTCGGGCGAGCCGATGTTGGTGAAGTGGAGAAAGCTCTTGAACTTCTTTGAGCTCACCGGTGTGAGCCCGTGCCAGAGCATGGTGCGCAGCACTTCGGGGTCGGTGTTGTCGGGATTGAGTGCGATCCCGATGGCCTGCTTTGGCGCGCGTTCTCCCAGCAGGCTGAGTGCCCGGGTTGCCAGGTGCACGGGGATGATCGGCATCGTTTCCATGAACGGCGCGACGAGCTGGAGCAGGTCCACGCGCTTCTCATCTTTTGGAAGCGCCTGCTGGTTCGGACGGCTGAACATGCCTGGTGAGCCCACGGTGACCACCCGGCGCACGCGCTGGTCTTCGGTCTCTCCCAGGTAGGTGTAGGCGAGCAGGCCGCCCATGGAGTGGCCGATGTAGTCGGTCTGATTCGCGCCGGATTTTTCCAGCACCGCGCCGATGGCGGCCGGAATGTCGTGGCGAACGAAGTCGTGATAGGTCCAGCCCTGTTGCAGCAGCGCGCGCGAGCGGCGAAGCGCCCGGCGGGGCAGGGACTCGCCGCGCCCTCGAAGATCGAGCGCGAAGACGTGCCACCCGCGCTCGGCCAGCCACGGGGCCAGGCCCACGCCGGGTGTCATGTCGTAAATGTTGAAACGTGAGAAGGCCCCGTGCACTGCCAGCAGCGGGGCCTTTGGGGCGGCGCCCGGTTGCGGGGCGCCTTTGGGCTTGTACTCGTAGAGTGCAATCGGCCAGCCATCGCTCGTCGCGACCCGGTGAACGGCGTCGTAGTGCGGGCGATGGCTGACCGGCATGTGCGTTATTTGGAGATCCAGGTGCTGAAGGCCTGAAGTTGCTCGCCGCCGATGCGCTCGATCTCCTTCTTCATCAAGCCCGGCGCCGGAAGCGTCAGCGCGCCCTTGAAGGTCTCTTCGCTGCGGATGCGGGTGCGTCCCTCGCCGGCGTCTTCGAAGAAGAAGCAGTGCTCGGCATGGAGCAGGCCCTTCGGGCCGCCGCCCCAGGTGATTTCCTTGTTCGTGGTAGCGCGGAAGACCTTGAGCGGAACGGTCATTGCCGGGCCCACGGCCTTGAGCTTCACCTTCACATTGTCGCCGGCCTGGAGCACGCGGGCCGGGCCCTTCACAGGGCGAAAGCCCGCGGGCATCCACTGGTCCCAGAGCGAGTAGTCACAGAATTTCTGATACGCCTCATCAAGCGGGGCGTCGACGATCATCGTTACTTTGCCAGTTACGGCCATGGGTAGATCCCTCCTCTTTGTCCCGGGCATGGCTCCACACGCTCGCTCCGGGCGAGGCGGGAGGTTACCCCGCTGTGATGCGGCGCGGCAAGAAAGGGGTTCGGGGCCTGTGGGCGGCTAGGGAAGAGGCGGCTCGGGGCACTTGGGGTCGATTCCGCGGAGCAGCTCCCAGGTGTAGATGCCGTCTTTGTGGCCGTCATTCCAGGTGATCTGCATGGCGTAGTTGCCCACGGTCTGGAGGTCCTGGGGATAGATGTCCGAGCGGATGCTGGAGCGATCGAGGACCTTCTGGCCCGTGAATTCGTTGCGGCAGCTCGCGCAGCGGCAGGCATCGCGCAGGTCGAGCGCGTTGTAGATGCTGGAGATCCCGTCGTTCCAGGTGATGATGACGTCGCCGTTCTTCTCGATGTGGATGGCGGTGGGAATGACTTTCTTCTTCATGGGGCCTCGCGTTTCGCTGGTGCCGGCGCTGAAACCGCCGACTGGCGCCTGTGTAGTGGGTGACGCCGCCCCGGGCAAGGGTCGTGGCGACCGCCAAAGCATGGCGAGGCATGCCTCGCCCCTACGAGTGGCGCGGCGCATCGCCTTCAAATGCAGCAGGTATTGATGAGTATTCCGATTTGCTGGGCTCACCAAGGCGGTCACTCTATCCATCGTGTAGGGGCGAGGCATGCCTCGCCCTTCTCGCCGGTCTGCGAATCCCCTAGACTGGGCCCATCATGGCGACGAAAAAGACCAGCAAGAAGACTACCAAGCGCACCCCGGGCACCTACGGCAAGAAGGAGATCGAGCAGAACGAACTCGAACCCTGGCCCAATCCGGAGAAGAAGCGTTCCTATCTCATCGAGTTTACCGCGCCCGAGTTCACCTGCCTTTGTCCGCGCAGCGGTTTCCCCGATTTCGCGACGATGCGGATCTCATATGTTCCCAAAAATACGATTGTCGAGCTCAAGTCGCTCAAGCTCTATCTCAACGCCTATCGCGACCGGGCCATCAGCCACGAAGCGGCAGTGAACGTGATCCTCGACGATCTGGTGAAACTGCTGAAGCCGACGTGGATCGAAGTCATCGGCGACTACGGCGTGCGCGGCAACATCAAGACGATCGTCACGGCCCGCCATGGGAAGCGGCCGGCCGGAGTCTGAGGTGCGCCGCGCCGTTGCTCTGCTGGCCGCGCTGCTGGCGCTTCAGGGGTGCGCGATGTTTCACAAACCGCTTCCCGTACATCCGAAGGTCGATCTCGAACGCTACCTGGGGCGCTGGTACGAGATCGCGCGCTATCCGCA
>JAGRBM010000049.1 GCA_020434085.1 Chrysiogenia bacterium
AACGATCTCCGTTTGCGCGGAAGGAGAAATGGGAGAAGAAAAAATTTTTGGAATTTGTAAACACGGGCCGCGATCCAGGAAGGGCGAGGCATGCCTCGCCCCTACACCGGCCAGGACCGGCGCCTGGCCCGCATGTGCGGCACCAGACCCAACACCCGTAGGGGCGAGGCATGCCTCGCCCGGCCTCGATCCACCTTCGCGCAAGGCTTCGGCGGACAGGAAAAAATCACGGAAATGGAAAGGGGCTTAGCCCCCCCCCGACTCACCCCACCCAGCGGGTCTTTCGCTCGGCGACCTGGACGTCCTGGGGTTTCTTGAGGAGCACGCCCAGCAGCGGGACGGCCTGGGCGATCTGCTGCTCGTCGATGCCGCAGGCAACCAGGGTCTTGATCCAGTCGAGCAGCTCGCTCGTGGAGGGGGCCTTGCGGATCTCGGGCATCTCGCGGATTTCGTAGAATTTGCCGATGGCCGCGTCGGTGAGTTTCTGCCCCAGGTCGGGGTAGTGGACGCTCACGATCTGGCGCATGAGTTCTTCGTCGGGGAAGGCGATGTAGTGGAACACGCAGCGGCGCAGGAAGGCGTCGGGCAGTTCCTTTTCGGCGTTCGAGGTGATGATCACGATGGGCCGGTGCTTGGTCGCGATGGTCTCGTCGGTCTCGGGGATGTGGAAGCGCATCTCGTCGAGTTCGTTGAGCAGGTCGTTGGGGAATTCGAGCTCGGCCTTGTCGATCTCGTCGATGAGCAGGACGCACTGCTCTTCGGAGGCAAAGGCCTGCCCGAGCTTGCCCATGCGGATGTACTGGCTGATATCCGAGATGTCGTGGTCGCCAAAGCGCGCGTCGTTGAGGCGGGCCACCGTGTCGTAGGTGTAGAGGCCTTCCTGGGCGCGGGTGGTGCTTTTCACGTTCCAGATGAGCAGGGGCTTTTTCAGCCACGCCGCCACCGCGTGCGCCAGGCGGGTCTTGCCGGTGCCGGGCTCGCCCTTGATCAGCAGCGGGCGCTGCAGCGCCACCGCGGCCTCGACAATGCGGGCCAGTTCGTCATCAACAATGTAATCGCCGGTGCTGGTAAAGTTCTTGCTCATGGTGGGCCAGATTGTTGCCGATGGACGGGAAAAGGCCAAGGGGGCCGCGGTGGCGCCGCAGCAGCCCTGCAGGACGGATTTCGTCCACGTCCACGACCACGCAAAACGTCCACGACGAACGCAGGAGAAGGCGCGAATGCGCCCCCGACTTCGCTAAAGCTTCGTCGGGCTGGCGTGGACGTGGACGTGGACGTGGACGTGGACGTGGACAAAAAATGAGGCTGAACCAGTAGCCCGTCAACCGGGTAACAGTCGCTTGCAGGGGAGAGAAGTGAAGGCGACCTATTCCGCGTCCGGCAGCACCGCCACGCGGTGGATGATGCGCTCGAGGACGTGGAGGGTGTCCTCGTCGATGTCCTCGAAGCGAACGCCCATGCCGGGGCCGGCGTTCTCGTGCTGCTCGCCGGGGCGGTTGACCCAGACGACGGTGCCGCTCACGCG
>JAGRBM010000050.1 GCA_020434085.1 Chrysiogenia bacterium
CGCGCGCGCCATCCCCGCTGCACTGTCTATTGGGTCGGGCTGCCGGGTGGGCAGAGCTTCATCGGCGCAACGCCCGAGCAGCTCGTCCGCGTGAGCGGCCGCCGGGTTTCCACCATGGCGCTGGCCGGCACGGTCCCCGCGGGGGATGCCGCGCAGGGCGCGCGCCTGCTGGCAAGCGCGAAGAACCGGCACGAGCAGCACCTCGTGGTGCGCGAAATCATTGAGACGTTGCAGGGGCTTTGCACCCACGTGCGCGTTCCGGATGAACCACGGGTGCTCAGACTCGGCAATGTCTGCCATCTGCAGAGCAACATTTCCGGGCGCCTCTCGCGCGAGCGCCACATCCTGGATCTCGTCGCGGCGCTCCATCCCACTCCCGCGGTGGGAGGGCTCCCGCGAGAGAAGGCGCGCGAGGCAATCGAGGTGCTCGAGCCCGAGGGACGCGGCTGGTACGCCGGTCCGATCGGGTGGTGCGACGCCGCCGGAGAAGGTGAATTCTTTGTCGCACTGCGCGGCGCGTTGCTCACAAAGACCCGCGCCCACCTGCTGGCGGGTTGCGGTCTGGTAGCCGCATCCGATCCCGAAGAGGAATGGCAGGAAACCGGCTGGAAAATGAAGGCCATGGGGGAGGTGCTCGCCGCGCATGGACGCCGCTGAGAAAAACCTCGCCTTTGCCGACGCGCTCATCGCGCAGTTGGTGAGCCTTGGCGCCGGGCATTTCGTGCTCTCTCCGGGGTCGCGCAGCACGCCGCTCACGCTTGCGGCAGCGCGCTGCCCCGGGGCGCGTACTTTCGTGAATCTCGACGAGCGCGGCGCGGCCTTCTTTGCGCAGGGGATTTCCAAGGCAAGCGGGAAGCCCGCCGTCCTCATCTGCACCTCCGGCACGGCAGCGGCCAACTACCTGCCTGCCGTGATCGAAGCCTCCCAGTCGGGCGCGCCGCTCATTGTGCTGACCGCCGACCGGCCGGCCTCGCTGCACGAGTGCGGCGCTCCGCAGACAATCGATCAACTCGGTCTCTACGGGCGCAATGCACGCTGGTTCCTGCAGTGCCCGCTTCCGGGGGCGCTCGATGAGCCTGGATCGAAGGCCCGCGCCATTGCCGCGCGGGCGTGGACGTATGCCTGCGGTGAGAGTACCGGCCCGGTGCACCTTAACTGCCCCTTCGATGAGCCGCTCGTGCCGGACGAACTGCCGACATTTGCCGAGCGCAAGTCCATTGAACTCGTAGCGGAGCCCGCACGTGCCTCCAAGGAGAGCGCGCGGCACCTGGTTGAGGCTCTCTCGCGGGCGAAGCGGCCCTGCATCGTGGCTGGACCGTTATCCCTTGCGGAGCGCACCGCCGTGCTCGAATTTGCGGTTGCCGCCGGAATGCCGGTGCTGGCCGACGCTGCCTCGGGATTGCGTTTTGGCGAGGATTGCGGCGCGTGTGTCTTTGCGTATTTCGATGCATGGCTTCGCGCGTTGCCGGAACTCGAAACGCCCGACCTGGTGATCGAGCTGGGCGCGCAGCCCACATCGAAGGCGCTTGCCCGGTATCTGGCGCGTGCCGACGCGACGCGCATCTGCTTCGCGCAGGCCGGGCGCTGGGCCGACCCGGATGCGGCGGCGACGCTCGTGCTTGATGGTGACCCTGCCGCAACGCTGGCGGTTGCGACTTGGAAGCTGGGCGAGCTTTACACGGACGCAAACTGGATGAACGCACTGGAGTCGGCAGAGCACGTCGCCGCCAACGAGGCTGGTCTGCTGAATTCTCTGGAGAGCGGCGCAGAAATCGCGCTCGCGCGGCGCCTGATCGGGGCGCTGCCGGCCGGCGCCAATCTGTTTCTTTCCAACTCGATGCCGATCCGCGAAATCGACTGGTTTGGCGGGGTGCGAAGCGAGGCGCTCAGCATCTTCGTCAATCGGGGCGCCAACGGAATCGACGGGATCGTATCGTCGGCGTTGGGGGTATACGCGGCGACCGGCCAGCCCACGTATCTGTTGACGGGCGACCTGGCACTGCTGCACGACCTCAACGCGCTGGCTTTCTCCGCGGCGCAGAAGATCCCGCTTCAGATCATTGCAATCAACAACGATGGCGGGGGAATCTTCGGCTATCTGCCGATCTCGCAGAGCGGCGAGGTATTCGAGCCCTATTTCCGCACCCCGCACGGGCGCTCCATCACCGGCGCGGCCGCGGCGCTGGGGTTCGAATGCGCAAGCACGCAGTCGCTCGGGGAACTTTGTGACTGGATCGGCGAGGCTGCGATGGGCCCGCGCCTTCTGGAGATTCCGGTCGATGCAGCCCGCAGCAAGCAGATTCACAAGGACTACTGGGCACGCGTGGACGCGCGGCTCCATGAGGCGGCGACGCGGAGGGCAGCGGGATGAGCCTCCATGTGCGAGAGTTCGGCAGGCCGGGACAACCCGTGGTCGTGGCCTTGCACGGCTTCCTCGGAACCGGTGAGAACTGGGCTGAGCTTGCCGGGCGCTTGAACGTGCACCTCTATGCGCCGGACCTTCCCGGCCACGGCCAGACGAGCGCGCGGCCCGAGGGTTTCGGCGGGACCATTGCGCTGCTCGAAGAATGGGCGCAGCTCCACAAAATCTCCGACGCATCGCTGCTGGGCTACTCCATGGGCGGGCGCCTTGCGCTGGGCTGGGCGCTGGCGCATCCGGGACGATGGCGTGCTCTTGTGCTGGAGGGCACCTCCCCGGGGATCGCGAATCCTGCAGAGCGCACGATGCGCGCCACGCTCGACGATGCGCGTGCCCGGGATCTGATCGAGCGCGGCGTCAGCGATTTCCTCGACGACTGGCAGGCGCTGCCCCTCTTCAAGTCGCAGCAGCTTCTGCCCCCCATGCGGCGGGCAAAGATGCGCGCCCTTCGCGAGCGCTCCCGTCCGGAGGGCCTCGCCTGGGCAATCGCCGCGCTCAGCCCCGGCCGCCAGCCCGACTACGGTTCGCGACTTGGTGAACTCGCCATGCCCGTGCACCTCATCACCGGCGAGCGCGACGAGAA
>JAGRBM010000051.1 GCA_020434085.1 Chrysiogenia bacterium
GCCCTTGTGGCGCGCAGCCGATGTGAGGTAAAACTAACACTATCCTCAATGTGAGCGGCCCTGTAGCGGGAGGCGGTTGCGACAATGCGTGGCATTTGCCACACAACGATGAGACGGCGTCCGGCGTTTCTTGCGCTTGCGCTCCTGCTGTATCCGCTGTTCTTTCCTCTCGTCGCCAACTCCCAGGACACCCCGCTCTCGCCCGATGAGGCGCGCCAGACACTCACTGAATGCGATGCGCTCTTTGAATCCCGGCGCGACGAGCCGCCCGTCACCGAAGAGCTCGTGGAACGCTACGAGCTCGTCGCCCAGTGCCTGCCGGGTGACTACGAGGCGCACTGGAAACTAGCCCGCGCTTACTGGTGGGCGGCCGAGAGCGCATCCGACTCCGATGAAATGGCGCGGCTCGGGCGCCTGGCCTACGAGACCGGCATCGAAGCCGCCGCACTTGCCGCGGACAAACCCGAGGGCCACTACTACGCCGCCGCCGGCGTCGGCGAGTGGTCGGAGGGGATCGGTATCGTGCGCGCGCTCTGGGAGGGGCTCGAGGACAAGTTTCTCACGGAGCTGCGCGCCGCAGAAAAGCTCTCTCCCGACATTTTCCACGGCGGTCCCGACCGCATCTGGTGCCGTTATTACTACCGGCTTCCCTGGCCCAAGCGCGATCTCGAAAAGAGCGAGGCCCACTGCCGCGCGGCGCTGGAGAAGGGTCCGCGCAGCATCCGGGCTCATTTCTATTTCGCCGACACCCTCAAGGCCCGCGATCGCGATGAGCCGGCTCATGCAATGCTCTCGAAATGTCTCACGATGAAACCCGAAGAGGACTACGACCCGATCGACGGCGCGCTCAACCAGCGGCTCTGCCGCGCGCGCGCAAAGGAGTGGGGCTTTTGAACAAGAGCGCGGAGCAGATCGACCGATACTACTTTGAAAAGCGCGACCAGCCCGGAGGGGCGCAGGAACTGGTGCGCATGTGTCGCGATGCGGTTGCGCACCGGCGCAATGACTTCGGTGCCTGGTGGCGACTCTCGCGGGCGCTCTGGTGGCTGGGCGAGCAGACCGAGGACACCGCCACCAAGCGCGATGCCGGGCGCGAGGGATTTGAAGCCGGAGAGCGGGCCGCGCGCATGGAACCCGAGAAACCAGAGGGCCACTACTGGGCCACCACCTGCGCCGGCGAATGGTCGCTCGGGATCGGTATTCCCGAGGCCATCATCCGCGGCGTCGAGCGCAAATTCCGCGCGCACCTCGAAGCAGCCGGGCGCGCAGACCCGCAGTTCGATCACGGCGGAATCGATCGCATCTGGTGCCGCTACTACTTCAAGCTTCCCTGGCCCAAGCGCGATCTCTCGCGCGCGATCCGCCATGGCGAGGCCGCGGTCGCCAGCGATCCGCTCAACGCGCGCTCACGCTACTACCTGGCCGAAGCCCTCTGGGATCACCATCGCCAAAATCGCGCACGTGAGCAGCTCGGCATCGCGCTCGTCCTCAAGCCAGGCGAAGACTTCGATCCCATCGATGGAAGGTTCATTCAGGAAAAATGCGCGATACTCGCGCGGGAGTGGCACGTCCGCTACTAGGCGGCAGTTCTATTTCTGGAGTTCCCTGCGCTCGCAGGAGGTCTTCATCCCCAGCGCGCAGGCAGTCTGGAATGCCTCGATTGCCTGTTTCATCTCGCCGCGATTTTTGTAGACATCACCCAGCGTGTCGTAGGCGTTGGGGTCGCCCGGCGCGAGCTTGACCTGAAACTGGGCGGCGCCCAGGGCGGCATCGAGCTGTTCAAGCCCGATGTAGGCATAGGCCATCTCGTTGTAGACCACCGGGTAGATTGCGAACTGGTTGATCGCCTGCTCGAAGTAGGCGATCGATTCGGCGTTGGCGTCGGCGAACCAGAGCAGCGAAGAGCCCGCAAAACGGTAGCCACTGGGAAAGAGCGGAAAGGCACTGAGCGCGCCGTCGAAACAGGCCTTCGCCTTGGTTACATCACGGTCCTGCTGGAGCGCGCCGCGGCAGGCCACCAGCGCCCGGCGGGCAGGCTCGAAGCTCGGGATGCGGTCGAGCGCGTTGCGGTAGGCACGAAGTTGCGCGAGCTGCTCCGAGCGTTTGAGATTGCCAAGCGCCGCGGCGTAGTCGTCGAAGAGCATGGTCAGCCACTCATTGGGAAAGCCGAGGACCATCTCCAGCCCCAGCAGGTAGCGATCCCAGCCCTCCACCGCGCGGGCGTCGTCGCCGCGCTGGAAAGCGGCGTCGGCCAGCAACGACCTCACCAACGCATAGTTGGTGTGGGTATTGCCAAAGGTCTTCTGCACCAGCGGAAGCGCCTCTTCAAGGGCGGCGGCGGCTTCCTGGGTCATGTGGGCACTCAGATAAAACGAGCCGGACTCGATCAGCCCGACGATGAGCTGCTTCTCATCCCAGCCGCGCCGCACTTCGATGGAGTCGGCGTAGATATCCGCCGCTTCCTTGTCGCGCCCGAGCTTGTGCAGGACCCGGCCTGCAGCGCTCAGCGAGTAGAGCAGTGTGTCGCTCTTTTGGTTTTCGCTTGCATTGAAGGCGCGCGTGACCTCCAGCCCCTGCAGGTAGCACTCCAGCGCCGTATCCAGATCGCCCTCGCCCTCGGCGCGTTGGGCTTCGTACCAGAGCTTGCCCCAGTGAAGCAGGTCTCCCTCCTCGAAGTCGGGCACCACATCGAGCCACGCAATCGCCGGCGCTTCCTCGTAGGTCGGCACGCCCGGCTTGAAGCTCAGGCGCTCGACGGTATCGGGGAACTTCGCGGCGAATTCCTCGTAGTAGCCGCGCACTTCTCCCACCGCGGCCGGGTCCATGGCAAAGAGCCGTTCCACACTCCACACCGCGCGGGCAAAGACCTGATTGGCTTCGTCGTAGCGTTTGTGTTCCGTGTAGTAGCGGGCCAGCTCCAGCAGCGCGCTGCTGAAATAGCTGGCAAAGGTCTGCCCGCCCGCCTGCTGCACCGGCTGTTCGAGGTAATAACCATTGATCCGTCGCACCAGCGACTGCGAGAGCAGCACGGCGCGTTTGAGGATCTGTTCCTGTTCTTCCGGCCTGCCCCGCTCCCCAAGAAGCGTTGCATACTCAAAGAGCGTGGGAAGGCGCTGGTAGGAGGTTTCCTCGGGAACGGGAGATTCCTCCCACAGCTTCAGCAGCTCCCGGTAGCGCTCTTCGGCAGCTTCGAGCTTGTCCTGCTTGCTGAGCGCGAAGGCCAGCGACTCAACGAATCCGGGCAGGAACTGGAGGCGCGCGTAGGCGTTTTCAGTCGGCAGCAGACCGATGGCCTCCAGCGAGAGGGCCTCGGCGAGGGGGTAGTTCTCCGCCTCCAACGCGGCGTCGAGTTTGCCCTGCAGCGTTTCGATTTCGTCTTCCCAGGGCTCGGGCCCCGCCGGTTCGGCGGGCGCGCTCTCGGCGGCCTCGGCGGGTGCATCGGGCGCATCCGCCTTCTGCGCGCACCCGCCTACACCGGCGATCAATAAGATCGCCAGCAGCAGACGCACCAACGGGGCAAGAGCGCGGAACATCGTCTTAGTTCGAGAGCCCTGGAATGAATTTCAACAGGCCCGGCATTCCGGTGGCAAGCTGACGGATGATCTGGATGAGGTCGAAGTAATCGCGCCAGGCGGTGATCTTGCCGTTCTGAATCTCGAAAGTACCCATCACCGGCAGCTCGACGTAGATCCCGGCGACAACCATGGAATCGATGCGCTCGGTGAGCACGGCGTTTCCTCCGGCGGCGACGTTCACATTGACCGCGCGGAAATCACGGGTCCACTTCATCGCGTTTTCGAGGGTCGCCTGGATGCGCTTCCTACCGCGAATCGGGGGCAGCGGAATGTTGTGATAGACGGCATTTTCCGAGAGCATTGCGCAGGCGCCGGCAACATCATTCTTCTCGCACGCGCGCAGGAATGCGCGGACGATGGCAATATTTTCCTCGCCCGTTGCGAGCGGGGCCGCCTTCTTTGCGGCCTTCTTCACCGCTTTTTTGGCTGTTTTCGCAGTAGCCTTTTTGGCGACTTTCTTCGCGGTTTTCTTTGCAGTCTTCTTCGTCTTTTGGTTGGTCTTCTTGGCAGTGGCCATGAGAGTCTCTCCCTGCGGGATTCGCGCTGGCTAGGGCCCCGGCCCTTGCGGGCAGCGGCGCTGGCGCGACACTAGCCGATCATTCACGCCGACGCGAGGGCCACCTCTCCGTCGGGGCATGGGGCACCCCGGCGTGCGCTGGCATATTCGCGTCGGGGCGCTATAACCCTCCACACGTCCCAAGCCGGACGCCCGCCGGCCCGCCCGAGTGCGGGGCCGAGCCCAGCTCCCGGAGCCCAAGGTTCATGGCAGTCATCAAACAAGACGATCTCATCGAAAGCGTCGCCCGCGCCCTCCAGTTCATTTCCTACTATCACCCGACCGACTTCATCGAAGCCGTCAAGGAAGCCTACGAGCGCGAGGAGTCCGAGGCGGCCAGGAACGCCATGGCACAGATCCTGGTCAACTCCCGCATGTCGGCCATGGGCCACCGCCCCATCTGCCAGGACACGGGCATCGTTGCCTGCTTCGTCAAGATTGGCATGGACGCGAAGTTCGATTCGAGCCTGACCGTGCAGGAAATGGTCGATGAGGGCGTGCGGCGCGCCTACAAGGATGAGATGAATCCCCTGCGCTTTTCCATCGTGAGCGATCCGGCCGGCGCGCGCATCAATACCAAGGACAACTCGCCCGCCGTCGTGCACATCGAGATGGTGCCCGGCGACAAGGTGGACGTGACGCTGGCCGCCAAGGGAGGCGGCTCGGAAAACAAGAGCAAGTTCACCGTGCTCAATCCCAACCAGAGCGTGGCCGACTGGGTCATCGAGATGCTGCCCAAGATGGGCGCCGGCTGGTGCCCGCCGGGAATGCTCGGCATCGGCATCGGCGGCACCGCCGACAAGGCGATGGTGATGGCCAAAGAATCCCTCATGGAGCCCGTCGACATTCACGAGCTCAAGGAGCGCGGTGCCAAAACGACGGCAGAGAAGCTGCGCCTGGAAATCTACGAGCGCGCCAACGCGCTGGGTATCGGCGCGCAGGGCCTTGGCGGCCTGACTACGGTGCTCGACGTCAAGATCATGGAATACCCGACCCACGCGGCTTCACTGCCCGTGGCGCTTATTCCCAACTGCGCGGCTACCCGTCACATCCACTTCCAGCTCGATGGCAGCGGCGCGGCGGAGTTCACGCCCCCCGATCTGTCCATCTGGCCGGATCTTGGAGAGGGATTCAGCACCGGTGCCAAGCGCGTGAACATCGACGGCATCAGCGACGAAGAGATGCGCAGCTGGAAGGCGGGCGACACCCTGCTCATTTCCGGCAAGATGCTCACCGGCCGCGACGCCGCGCACAAGCGCCTCAAGGGACTGCTCGACAAGGGCGAGCCCCTTCCCGAAGGCGTCGATTTCCGCGGGCGCTTCATCTACTACGTGGGCCCGGTGCGCGCTGTGGGCGACGAGGCGGTTGGGCCTGCAGGCCCCACCACCGCCACGCGCATGGACTCCTACACCGATATGATGCTCGACAAGACTGGCCTCATGGGCATGATCGGCAAGGCAGAGCGCGGCCCCGAGACAGTCGAGTCCATCCGCAAGCACAAGTCCTGCTACCTCATCGCCGTGGGCGGCGCCGCCTACCTCGTCTCGAAGGCAATCCGTTCCTCGCGGCTCGTGGCCTTCGAGGACCTCGGGATGGAAGCCATTTACGAATTCGAGGTGCAGGACATGCCCGTTACCGTCGCCGTCGATTCCGAGGGCAACTCCGTCCACGTCACCGGCCCACAGATGTGGCAGAAGAAAATCGCCGAGGGCGCCGGGAAGTAACGCCGCCATATGCCAATTTCAGCGGGCCGCGCCGGAAGGCGCGGCCCGTTTTGTTTGCGGCGGCTGGACATCGCAGCGCGCCGCGTGTACCGCTGGAGCACCATGGGATGGATCCGCCGCAACATCGAGGAGATCGAGCGCGACCGGGCGCTGCAGTTCTTCGGCCTCGCGCTGGCGCTGGCCAACGTGCTGACCTTTGCCTACTGGCAGTTCCGGCTGCCGGTGGCGGAGGTGCTCGCTTCCGACGCCATTCCCATCTGCTGGCCCTTCTTCAATGACTGCCACCTGGTGCGCGTCTTCTCCGGCGGGACGATCAGCGCGCTGCTGCTGGGATACCTGGCTGTCTCGCTCGCTGCCGTCGCCGCGTTTGCCAGCCCTCGCTTTGCCAGGGCGGGTTACTGGATTCTCGTCGCGCTGCTCTTCTACCGGGGTTTCTTTCTCTTCCAGGACTACCGGCTGCGGCTCAACCAGCACTACATGCTCTACTGGTCGATGCTGGCGTTCCTCTTCGTTCCGGGAAAGCGCGTGGCCATCCGCTACCTCGTCATCCTGTTCTACTTCTGGGCCGGCATCATCAAGCTCAATCCCGAGTGGATTTCCGGCGAGGCGCTCATGGGCAAGGAGCTCCTGCTCATTCCCAGCTCGCTCATCCCCGCCGGCTGCGTTTACGTGATTGTTCTGGAACTCGTCCTGATCTTCGGCCTGCTTTCCAGGCGTCCCTGGCTGTTCTGGGCGACGATGGCGCAACTTGCGCTCTTCCACCTGGCCTCGTGGGGCATCGTGGGCTTCTACTATCCGCTGCTGATGGTGTGCATCCTGAGCATCTTCGTGCTCGAGCGCTACATGCTGCCGCCACCGCAACTTGAGATCCCCGACGCCCCCTCGCTCACACGCAGCCGCAAGGTCGCATTGGGCGTGTTGCTGGGCGGGTTCTTCACCATTCAGTTCATTCCGCACCTCTATCCGGGAGATTCCGCCATTACCGGCGAGGGGCGCTTCTTCGCATTGCACATGTTCGACGCGCCGCTTGAATGCCAGTCCGTCGCGCTCGTCTACAATCCAGATGGCAAAGCGGGTCGACTGCCGCTTCGCGCGCCCCACATGCCAGGGCGCATCCACTGCGACCCCCTCGTGTATTGGAGCATCGCGCGCCACATCTGCCGCGAAAATGCCGGGAACCCCAAGTTTACCGACATGAGCGTGCTGCTTCGCACCCGCCGCAGGGGAGAGACCGACTGGACGGGCGTCATGGCCATTGAGAACTTCTGCCAGCGGAACCTCCCCTATCGCGTGCTGAGCCACAACGACTGGATTCGGAGCGATCAGGAGGACCAGTGAGGGGCGTTGCCTTCCACTGGATCGCCGATCGGCGCACGGACCTTACCTGGTACGTCGGCTCGGCACTGGCGGGCTGGTTCTATGTCGCACTGATTCTCCTGCTGGGCCGCGGGCTGGCCGATCCGCTCAACGATCCCCTCTGGACATTCTCGCTCTTCGGGGCCGAGCTTCCCATCACGCTCACCGTGCTGGTGTTCTGGTCCTGGGCCTTTCTGCTCGACGGGCCCCACCTGTGGGCCACGCTCGGAAGAACGCTGCTCGATCCCGATGAGTGGCAGATCCGTCGCAGGGAAATTCGCCGCTCCTTCTGGTTCTTCGCGCTCGGCCCGCTGGCGGTGCTGAGCCCCTACTTTCTTGCCGCCGGAGCGGGTCTTGTCGGGCTGAGCTTTCCTGCGGGCTCTCTGGCAATCGGCTACTACGTCTTCTTCACCTTCTTCAAGCTCTGGGCCTACTACCACGTGGTGCGCCAGCACTGGGGCTTCTTCCGGCTCTA
>JAGRBM010000052.1 GCA_020434085.1 Chrysiogenia bacterium
GCGGGAGAGGGGAACGGAGTCGGACCCTCGAAGACGCGCGGACAATCTATCGATCCGGACCGCGTCCTCGCTCTCGAAATGCGCGCAAGGCGCGCCACCCCGTCGCTCTCCCCCGCTCCTGTCCTGAGTCGACCGAAGGGCCGGGGGAGATGGGCAACGCCCAGAGGCGGTCGGGCCTGGCGGCCCTCATCTTCTCAGTATGGGGATGCGCTGTGACCGATCAAGTCCCGTGACCCACGATGGCCCGCTTTGGACCGAGATGGACCGAAATGACCCGAAATGGACCGCAAAAAAAACGCACCTGCGCGCGCACTGGCGCGGGCGATTGGGAGCGAATAAGCTCCGTGGCTAATGGCCGACAATCCCACAACCAGCGGCGCCGATCCGGCGGCCTTCATCGCGCGTTGGTCAAAGGCCGAGGGATCCGAGCGGGCCAACTACCAGCTCTTTCTCTCCGAGCTGTGCGAGCTGATCGGCGTCGAGCGCCCGCAACCCGCCGGGAAAGATTCGAGCCAGAACGCCTACGTCTTCGAGCGCTCGGTGGAGGTCTCCAACCGCGACGGCACCACCTCGACCAATTTTCTCGATCTCTACAAGCGCGGCTCCTTTGTACTGGAGGCCAAGCAGGGCGTCGAAAAGCAGGACGCCGAAGACCCCATTGCCCGGAAACGAAAGCTCAAGAAAGGTCACGGCGTGCGCGGCAGCAAGGTGTGGGACACCACCATGACCCGCGCGAAGGCCCAGGCCGAGCGCTACGCCCACGCGCTGCCAAACGACGAGCCCTCGCCGCCGTTCCTGATGGTCGCCGACGTCGGGCACGTCATCGAGGTCTACAGCGATTTCAGCCAGATGGGCCGCCAGTACCTCCCCTTTCCCGATCCGGGCAGTTTTCGCATCCAGTTAAAAGACCTGGCCGAGGAAGCGGCGCGCGAGCGCCTGCGAAAGATCTGGGAAGACCCCTGGAGCCTCGACCCCACCCGGCACAGCGCGCGCGTCACGCGCGAAGTGGCCGACCGGCTGGCGAAGTTGGCCAAGAGCTTTGAAAAAGACGGGCACAGCCCCCAGCGCGTCGCCGAATTCCTGATGCGCTGCCTGTTCACCATGTTCGCCGAAGACGTGGGCCTGATTCCCGAAAACGGATTCACGCGGCTGCTTGAAGAGCAGCGAGGCGACCTCGAACACCTGCCGCAGATGCTCACCCACCTGTGGCAGACCATGAACAAGGGTGGTTTCTCTCCCATCCTGAAGGCCGACCTGCTGCGCTTCAACGGCGGGCTCTACCTGCACCAGGAAGCCCTGCCGCTCACCCGCGATCAGCTCGCTCTCCTGATCGAGGCCGCCCGCGCCGACTGGAAGGACGTCGAACCCGCCATCTTCGGCACGCTTTTGGAGCGCGCCCTCGACCCCATCGAGCGGCACAAGCTGGGCGCCCACTACACCCCGCGCGCCTACGTCGAGCGGCTCGTCATGCCGACGATTATCGAACCCCTTCGCGCCGACTGGGACGGGGTAAAGACCGCCGCCATTCGTCATCTCGAAGACGGCGAGCAGAAAAAGGCCGCCGAGGCCGTGCGCGGCTTTCACAAGAAACTCTGCAGCACCCGCGTGCTCGATCCCGCCTGCGGCAGCGGCAACTTCCTGTATGTGACCCTCGAACACATGAAGCGTTTGGAGGGCGAGGTCGACGATTTTCTGCACAACGAACTCGGCGAGCAGGCGGGCCTTGGCCTGTGGGGCACCGCCCACCAGCGCGCCGGGCGCGGAGAGAAACTCAAAAAGGGCGAGCACTTCACCGTCGATCCCCACCAGTTTCTGGGCATCGAAGTGAACCCGCGCGCGGCGACCATTGCCGAGATGGTCCTGTGGATCGGCTACCTGCAGTGGCACTACCGGGCCTTCGGTATTGAAAACCTGCCCGAACCCGTGCTGCGCGACTTCCACAACGTCGAATGCCGCGACGCCGTGCTGGCCTGGGATTCGATGGAGGAAGAAAAAGGCGAGGACGGCAAGCCGCTCACCCGCTGGGACGGGCGGACCTACAAGAAACACCCCGTCACCGGCGAAGACGTCCCCGACGAAACCGCCCGCGTGCAGGTCTACCGCTACATCAATCCCCGCAAGGCCGAGTGGCCCGAGGCGGATTTTGTGGTGGGGAACCCGCCGTTTGTGGGGAACTTCAAGATGCGCGACGCGCTGGGGAGTGGATACGTCGATGCGCTACGCGGCACGTATGAGAGTGTCCCGGAATCCAGCGACTATGTGATGTACTGGTGGGACAAAGCGGCGAAATTGGCGCGCGCAGGCAAGTTGCGGCGGTTTGGATTGATCGCGACCAACAGCCTGCGGCAGACATTCAATCGAAAAGTTCTGCAACGCCACATGACTGCAAACAATCCGGTGTCACTGCTGTTTGCCATCCCCGATCATCCTTGGGTTGATGCCGCAGACGGTGCTGCCGTTCGAATTTCGATGACAGTTGCGGGTGCCGGAACACAGCATGGGCGACTCGGACAAGTTACCAGCGAGGCAAAGAGCGCATCGGATGGTGTCGACGTCAACATCGCATGGAGTAACGGCCAAGTCCTGCAAAACCTGACAATTGGCGCTGACCTTTCAAGCACTGTTGCGCTGCGGGCACACAGTGGGCTTTCTTGTCGGGGTGTTTCTCTTCATGGTGCAGGGTTTATCCTGACGTCCGACGAGGCCGTAGACCTCGGATATACACCGGAATCGTCGCTGGCCAAAGTCGTTAAGCCATACAGGAATGGTCGTGACGTTACCCAGACAACGCGAGGTGTTTTTGTGATCGATCTATTTGGGCTGACTGCGGATGCAGTTAGAGAAACATATCCATCCGTGTATCAGCGAGTAATGGAACGGGTGAAACCCGAGAGAGATCAGAATAATCGGGCAACCTATCGGGAAAACTGGTGGTTGTTCGGTGAACCACGGGCAAACTTCCGTCCGGCCCTGAAGGGATTGCCCAGATTCATCGCAACCACGGAAACCGCAAAACATCGGTTCTTCGTCTTTCTCGACGGTGACATCCTGCCCGACAACATGCTGGTAAACATCGCCCTCGACGACGCTTTCTACCTCGGCGCCCTCTCCAGCCGCATCCACGTCACGTGGGCGCTCGCGGCCGGTGGCACCCTTGAAGATCGGCCTCGCTACAACAAGACTCTCTGCTTCGACCCCTTCCCCTTTCCCGATCCCCCCGGCGCGCTGAAACAGCGCATTCGCGAACTGGGTGAGCAGCTCGATGCCCACCGCAAGGCGCGGCAGGCCGAGCATCCGGGGCTCACGATGACGGGGATGTACAACGTGCTCGAAAAACTGCGCGCGGGGGAGAAGCTCAGCGCGAAGGAAAAGACGATCCACGAGCAGGGCCTCGTCTCGGTCCTCAAGCAGATCCACGACGACCTCGACGCCGCCGTGTTCGAGGCCTACGGCTGGAGCGCGGATCTCTCCGACGAGGAGATTCTCGAAAAGCTGGTGGCACTCAATCACGAGCGCGCCGAGGAAGAGGCGGGCGGCCTGATCCGCTGGCTGCGTCCGGAGTTCCAGAACCCCACCGGCAAACAGGGCGCGGCGCAGGGCGAGCTGGTCAAAGAGAAAAAGAAGAAGGCCGCTGCCGCGCCAAAAGAGAAACAGGACTGGCCCGCCGCGCTGCCCGAGCAGGCGCAGGCGATAGCGGGCGTGCTGGCAACCGCCGAAGCACCCCTCGATGCCGCCGCACTGGCCAAACACCTCAAACGCGGCAACAAGAAGCGCGTCGAGGAACTCCTCGCCACGCTCGCCGAAATGGGCCGCGCCCGCGAAGTGGGCGAGGGCCGCTACGTCGCCTGATCCCTCACATCCACCGGTGCATCAGATAAGCAAACCGGTTGAGCAGCTTCTCCCACCAGCTTCGGCCGCGCCATTCCTCCAGCAGGATCTCCTCGGCGCATTCGAGATCGGCCTGCCAGGCGGCTTCTAATTCGGCGGCGGCGGCCTGGTCCTTGACGACGGCCTGGACTTCGAGGTTCCAGTTGAAGCTGCGGTGGTCGAGGTTGGTGGAGCCGACCATGAGCCAGTCTTCGTCGACGAGGATGGTCTTCGAGTGGAGCATGCGGGCGCGGTATTCGAAGATGCGGATGCCGGCCGAGAGCAGGCGCGTGTACTGGGCGCGCGAGGCCCAGCGCACCAGGGGGGCGTCGGTGGGGCCAGGCAGCAGCAGGCGCACGTCGGTGCCGCGGCGCGCGGCGCGCAGCAGGGCGTTTCGGATGCGCCGGGTGGGGACGAAGTAGGCGTTGGCGATCCAGATGCGCCGCGCGGCGTTGCGCAGGACGCCGTGGTGGGCGGCCTTGAGCAGGTAGCGCCCGCGCAGCGGAGTTTTGGCGATGATGAGCCCCAGGCCCTGGCCGGGGGCGGGCCGGAGGGCGGCGGCGCCAGGGCGGGGCGGGCGGGTGCGCCGGAGCCGCTCGCCGCTCTCGTGCTCCCAGAGTTCGATGAAGGCGTCCTCGAGCTGTCGCACCATGGGCCCGCGCACGCTGAGCTGGGTGTCGCGAAAGGGTTTGTCGGTGCCGGGGTCGTGGTATTCGTTGCCCACGTTGAGCCCGCCCAGAAAGCCCACCTGCCCGTCGACGACGAGGATCTTGCGGTGGTTGCGGCGGTTGAGGCGGGCGAATTTCTCCGACCAGCGAAAGGGGTTGTAGACGCGCACGTTGGCGCCGGCGCCGCGAAGCTGCACGAAGAGGTCCTCGGCCTCGCCGGCGCCGAAGGCGTCGTAGATGATGTAGACGGCCACGCCCGCGCGGGCGCGCCCCAGCAGCGCGTCGAAGAAGCGCGTTCCCCAGCGATCATTGCGGAAGATGTAGATCTCGAAGAAGATGCGAGTCTGTGCGCCCTCGATGGCGGCGAGCATTTCGGGATAGGCCTGGGTGCCGTCGCACAGGACGTGGCAGGTATTGCCGCCGCGGATGTGCTTTGCCAGGCGGGCGCCCAGCATGCGCGAGGCCTCGCCCATGGCACGCTGCTCGGGGCTGAGCAGGTTGAGCCGCGTGGGCGCGGGTTTGGGCGAGGGTGCGCCGGGAAGCCGCGCCAGCTCTCCGCCGGGGCGCCGCCTGGGCTCCAGGGCCCGCAGGGGGGCGACTTTTTCGTCCTCGGGTTGAATCACGACCTCGAATCCAGTACCTCAAAAGCCGGAAGCCGGCCCGTTGCACTCATGGGGGCATTCTCCGCCCTATTGCGGGCGCAGTCCAGTCCGGCTTTACCGGTGAGGCATTCCGGCAGAAGGCGACTTCGTGCGGTATTCACAAGAAAAGAGAAAATTCGGCCGCTGGACCTGCGCGGCGGTGGCGGCGCTGGCCCTGGCGGTGGGAAGCTGCGCCGAGGGGGCGAAGGCGCCCGCCATGCCTTCGGAGGGACGTCCCGTCGCGGCGGCACCGGCGCGCCCGGCGGCCAAAGACCTCACCCCCGACCAGCGAAAGCAGGCCTACGCCTATCTGCGGCGGGCCGAGCACCACTACAGCGAAAAGCGCTATGCCGAGGCGGTGGCCAATTACCGCCAGCTCCTCGATGAATTCGGGGAGAGCTCGCTGGCCGACGACGCCCAGTTCTGGATCGGCCGCATCCAGTACGAGCAGGGGGCCTACGCCCGCTCGGTCCAGAGCCTGCGGCTGGCCGTGGAGAACCACCCGGGCAGCGACCTCCTTGACGAAGCGCGCTACTGGTATGGCCGCGCCCTGCTGGCGGCTGGACAGACCGAGAACGCGATCACCGTTCTCGAGGATCTTGCCCAGTCCAACTCCGACTACCGCCGCGGCGCCGAGATCGCCGTCGTCCTGGCCGAGGCCCACCAGCGCCAGGGCAAGACCGACCGCGCGGTGCGCTGGCTGATCACCGCGCTGCCTGCCTATGACAAGGACGGCGAGAAATATGAAGAGATCAAGCGCCGCGTCCAGCAGTACATCCTCCAGGGCGAAGACCCTAGGGAGATCGCCGCGCTGGTGCGCCGCTATGACACCGGGTTCCCCGGTGGCATCGCGCGCTACCGGCACGTCGAGCTGCTTGCCGCGGCCGGCGACTTCGACGCCGCGCAGGAGGCGGGCAAGGAATTTCTGGCGAAGCTGCCCGATCACCCGTTGCACGCACTCGTCGAGCGCCGCCTCCGGATCATCGAGTCGGCGCGCAACGTCGATCCGCTTCGCATCGGCGTGATCCTGCCGCTCTCGGGCAAGTACAAGGTCTTCGGCGAGCGCGCGTTGCGCGGCATCGAGCTTGCCCAGCAGAACATCCACGTGCGCGGCCGCGGCAAGGGGGCAAAAGTCACCTTCATCTACCGCGACTCGGGCGGCGATCCCGACAAGGCCGTGCAGGCCGTCGAGGAGCTCGCGCTCGAAGAGAACGTCATCGGGATTATCGGACCGCTGCTGGGCATCACCGCCGCGCCGGCGGCGCGGCGGGCCGAGGTGCTCGAAGTGCCGATCATGACCATGAGCCAGCGCGAGGGGCTCCCCGAGATCGGTCCGTATGTGTTTCGCTACTTCATGACGCCAAGGGACCAGGCCCGCGCGCTGGTTCGTTACGCGATCAAGCACCGCGCCGTGCGCAACTTCGGCATCATGTATCCCGAGACCGCGCTGGGCCGGAACTTCATGATGACCATCTGGAAGGAAGTCGAGGACGCCGGCGGTTGGGTCACGGCGGCCGATTCCTATGAGGCCGGTGCCACCGACTTCAAGGCGCCGCTCACCCGCATGACCGGGCGCTACTACGCCGACGCCCGCGAGTACGACCGCAAGGTAAGGAAAGAACGTGCCGGCCGCGCCTGGCGCGACGATGCTATCGCGCACATTGAATACTCCTACTGGAAGCGATTCCACGCGCCAAAGGAAGGGGAGGAGCCCGACCCCAACGCACCCGAAGCGCCCGAGTGGCCGCCCAGGGAAAAGACCTGGCAAGCCTCGGTCGACTTCGACGCGATCTTCCTGCCCGACGCATGGAACGAGGTCGTCCTGATCGCGCCGCAGCTCGACTACAACGACGTGCTCGGGGTCGAGATGCTTGGCACCTCGGCCTGGAACGACCCGCAGCTCCCCGAAAAGGGCGAGAAATACGTCGAAGGTTCGGTCTTTGTGGACGCCTTCTTCGCCAATTCGATCCGCCCGCGCGTGGCGCGCTTTGCCTATGCCTACGAGCAGGCCTTCGGCGAGCAGGCCACCGTGCTGGAGGCCACCGCCCATGACGCTGCCTCCATGATGGGCAAGCTGCTGGGCAGCCGGCAGCCGCCGCTTCGCCGCAATCAGCTCAAGGACGCCCTGCTGGGCGTCGACGGCATGAATCTGCTGCTGGGCAAGGCCTCCATCTCCGAGACCGGCGATGCGGTCCTGCCGCTGACCCTGCTCACGGTTGCAGAGGATGAGATCGTTGAACTAGTGTTGCCTGAAGAGGATCCTCTGGATGATCTGGAGGATTCCGAGGCGCCTAAAACGGCTCCAGCCGAGGTTCAATGAAGGAAATCCCCGTCCTGCCAGTTCGGGATCTCGTCGTCTTTCCACGCATGATGGTTCCGCTGTTCCTCTCCCGGGACACCGGCATCGATGCGGTTATTTCCCTGGGGCAGGCGGCCGGGCGCATCCTGGTCGTCACGCAGAAATCTCCCGATACTGAAGAACCACGCGCAGGCGACTGCTTCCCGGTGGGAACCATCTGCTCGGTCGTGCGCAGCGTGCGCCTGGCCGACGGGCGTCTCAAGGTGCTTGTCCACGGCGAGTCCCGTGCAAAGGCCGGCGACTGGAGCGCCCAGCACCGGGCGCGCCCGACCCTGCTCCCCGAAGCGCCGCTTGCCGGTGAGGACCAGATAGAGGCAGAAGCGCTCTCGCGCTCGATCATCGACAACCTCGACAAGGTGGTGCAGCTCGGGCGCAATCTCTCCCCCGATATCCTGATGACCTTCGAGGGCCTTGCACCCGAACAGATTCCCGATGCGCTTGGCGCGCAGGTGGGCTTTCCGGTTCCCGATGCCCAGCGCCTGCTTGAGGCGCCCAGCACGCTTGATCGTCTGCGCGTTGCAGCAGAGCTGCTCTCGCGCGAGTCAGACATTCTGGGCGTCAAAGCCGAAATCGAAACCCAGGCGAAGGACGAACTCTCGCGCTCGCAACGCGAGTTCTTCCTGCGCGAGCAAATCCGCGCCATCCGCACCGAGCTCGGAGAGGGCGAGGATCGTCCGCCCGACGTCGCCGAATTGGCGGGCAAGCTCGAAAAGGCGGGGCTTACCGAAGAGGCGCGCACCGAAGCAGACAAACAGCTCAAGCGGCTTGAGCAGATGCATCCCGAGTCGGCCGAGGCAACCATCATCAAGACCTATCTGGACTGGATGGTGGACCTGCCCTGGAGCAAGACGACCGAGGACCGCGTGGACATTCCGGCTGCGCGCAGGATTCTCGACGAAGACCACTACGGCCTTCCCAAGGTCAAGCAGCGCATTCTGGAGTTCCTGGGCGTGAGCAAGCTCAAGGGAAGCCTGCGCGGGCCGATCCTGTGCTTTGTGGGGCCTCCGGGCGTGGGCAAGACCTCGCTGGGCAAAAGCATTGCGCGCGCCGTGGGGCGCGAGTTCGTCCGCATCTCGCTGGGCGGCATGAAGGACGAGGCCGAGATTCGCGGCCACCGTCGCACCTACGTGGGCGCGATGCCCGGTCGCATTCTGCAGGGGCTCAAGCAGGCGGGCGTTCGCAACCCGGTGTTCATGCTCGATGAGATCGACAAGATCGGCAACGACTTCCGCGGCGATCCGGCCTCGGCGCTGCTCGAAGTGCTCGATCCCCAGCAGAACAAGGAGTTCTCCGACCACTATCTCTCGGTGAACTTCGATCTCTCGGACGTGCTCTTTATCGCGACGGCCAACCAGCTCGACACCGTGCCGCCGGCGCTGCGCGATCGCATGGAGGTCATCGAGATCTCCGGTTACTCCGAAGAAGAAAAACTCCGCATTGCCAAGCAGTACCTGCTGCCGCGCCAGCTCGAAGAAAACGGCGTGAGCGAGGCAAACCTCCAGCTCACCGACTCGGCGTTGCGCGGTCTCATTGAGCACTACACCCGTGAGAGCGGCCTGCGAAACCTCGAGCGCGAGATCGCCTCGGTCTGCCGCAAGGTCGCGCTGAAAGTCGCCGAGGAAAAGGGCGAACGCTACCGCGTGAGCGCGGGCAACCTTGAAAAATACCTGGGCGTGCACAAGTACGAACCGCTCGAAGAGAGCGAGGGCGACGAAGTCGGCGTGGCGACCGGCCTTGCCTGGACGCCCTATGGCGGTGAAATGCTCTACGTCGAGGCGCAGTTCAACCCGAGCAAGCGCGGCGGTATCTCGCTGACCGGCCAGCTCGGTGACGTGATGAAGGAAAGCGTTCATGCCGCGCTCTCCTACGTGCGCACGCGAACGAACTTCGGCATCGCGGCCGATTTCTTCGACAAGCACGAACTCCACCTGCATGTGCCCGAGGGTGCCATTCCCAAGGACGGCCCTTCGGCGGGCATCACCATGGCGGCGGCAATCGTCTCGGCTGCTACCGGGCGCCCGGTGCGAAAGCGCATTGCCATGACCGGTGAGATCACGCTGCGCGGCCGCGTCCTGCCCGTGGGCGGGGTGCGTGAGAAGCTGCTGGCTGCCAACCGCATGGGAATCAACCGGGTTCTGGTGCCCAAGGCCAATGTGAAGGATCTGGGCGAGCTTCCTCGCTCGCTGCGCCAGGCGATGGAAATCATCCCCGTGGAGACCACCGAGCAGGTGCTCGAAGAGGTGCTTCTTCCCCCTGTGACGGGCCCTGGAGCGGCTTCGAAGCCTCCTGCGCGCAAGCGGCCGTCCTCGCGGGCGAAGACCCCGGCGCGCGCGGGTTGGGATCAGCCGCGGGCCAAGCGCTCCCCGGCCTCTTCCTGAACTCGCCGCAATCTGCTCCAGTGGGGCAGAAAGGCCGGAAAGGCCTTTAATCCCGGGCGGTTGTCCATTAACGTAGTTCCCGGATAACCTGTGAAATCGCAATCAAGGCCCGCCCGGGGGGCGGGTTCCCGATTTGAATGAGTAGGGTGAGGAACGGCTGCAATGGCCAGGCAGCACATTCTCGTAGTAGACGACGACCAGAAGAGTCTGCAGGTTCTTGAGATCTCTCTCAAGAAGGCGGGCTTTTTGGTGACGACTGCCCAGAACGGTCTGGACGGGCTTGAGAAAGCCAAGACCAGCGTCCCCGAACTCATCATCTCCGACGTCAAGATGCCCAAGCTCAACGGGTATCAGTTCTGCAAACGCATCAAGGAAGATCCCAAGCTCGAAAAAGTCCCCTTTATCTTTCTGACAAGTCAGAAGTCGGTCGACGACAAGATCAAGGGCCTTGAGCTGGGCGTCGACGACTACCTCACCAAACCGATCTACATCAAGGAACTCCTCACGCGGGTGCGGCTGCTGCTGCAGAAGCGTGAGAAGGAATCCCTCGAAGAAGTCAGCGCGCAGCGCCAGTTCGCGGGCTCGCTCACGGACATGGGCGTGGTAGACCTGCTCCAGACCCTGGAGATCGGTCGCAAGACCGGCGTGCTCTACCTGACGGGGCCGGGCGCTTCCTCAGGCCTCATCTATTTTTCCGAAGGTCAGATCATCGATGCCATCCAGGGGCAGATCAAGGCCGAGCGCGCCATCTACCGCATGCTCGCGTGGAACGAGGGCGCCTTCAAAATCGATTTCAAACCCCTCGACCGGCAGGTGGTCGTCTCCACCAGCACGCAGGGACTCATCATGGACGGCATGCGCCGTCTCGATGAGTGGGAACGTCTGGCCGAGCAGCTTCCACCGCTCGATACGGTGCTCATCATCGATCCCCAGGAACTGCTCGTGCAGTATCCCGAAAAGTTTCCGACCAAGGCCGGGCAGATCCTCCAGCTCTTCGATGGCACGCGCACCATCCTGACGGTGGTAGACAGTTGCGGGCTCGACGACCTGCCGGCGCTCAACATCATCTCGAAACTCTACTTCCAGGGCTTGCTCAAGGAACTCGAACAGGGCGCGACGCCGCCCATGATCACGATGGCCAGCGCGCAGCCGGCGCAGCCCTCGAACGTCGTCGAGTTCCCCTCCCAACCGCCCGAGCCCGCGTCCGAGCCGGCCGGATCGATGCCCGATGATTTCGGCGATTCGGCCGGGGAAGTCTCGGCGGTCAGCGTGCGCGACCTGCTCGCCAGCACGCATGTGAGTCCCGCGCCGGTGCCGGCATCCGTGCCGCAGCCTGCAGCGGCAAGCATGGAAGACATCGCCGCACAGGCCGAGGCCCGCGCGCTCAGCCAGCCGCCGCCTCCACCACCTCCCGAGGAGACGGACGAGGAAGCGACCGAGCCGAGTGCCGAGATGCCGTCGCCGCGCGTTGCCGCGCCTCATGCGCAAAAGAGCGGGCGACAGGACAAGGTCTACGAAGTTGAGGACGAGGTAAAGCTCGTCTCGCCCAAACCCTGGCAGCGCCACCCGGCACTCTTTGCCGGCGTTGGCGGCGCACTCGGCGTGCTCCTGCTCATTGCCGGTGCCGCTGCCTTTGGACTTCTGGCGCCCCTTGGCGTGCCGGCGCTCATCGGCGGCTCGTCGGCGCCGAACCTCAAACCCATTGAGGCGCAGGTCGCGCTACACGTGCCCGCCGCGTTGCAGGGCGCGGTTGCAAAAATCGATGGTTTTTCCGAATCGCAGGAAACCCTGCCGGAGGTCGCGGCGCTCAAGGCCCGCGCCCTGCTACGGCTGGGAATGCTTGAAGACAATGTGGGCGGCGCCCTCAAGGACGCCGACAGCGCGTTGCGGCTCGTAGATGATGCGGGACAGCGCACGCCGGTCGTGCAGGTCACCTGGGCCGAGCTCGACGTGCTGCGCGGTCGCTTCGACGATGCGCGAAAGCGCGCGCAGCCCTTCCTCTCGGCCTCCGACTCTGCAACGGCAGGGTGGGCGGCCTACGTGAGCGGCCTTGCCGATCTGCGCGAGGGCAAGAACCTCGGGCAGGCGATCGAGCTGCTTGGTTCTGCAGAGCGCGCGCTTCCCGGAAGCGTGGCCGTGGCCCTTGCGCTCTCCGAAGCGCTGCTTCGCGTCTCCGACTACGACAAGGCGCGCGAGCAGGCCAGCCGTGCGGCGAGCGAGTCCGCCCGGAGCGCCGAGGCCCAGGAACTGCTGGCGCGCGCCTGCGCCGCGCTCCGCGACCGCGACTGCGCGCGCGGCGCGTGGGACAGGGCGGTCTCGCTTGCACCCGACAATGCGCAGTTCGCGTTGGGGCAGGCCTCGAACCTCTGGCAGGAAGAGAAAAATGCCGGCGAGGCGGGCGCAAAGCTCAAGTCCATCGTCTCCAACGAAAACTGGAAAGACGAGAGCGAGGTGCGCGCGCGTGCCTACTTCCTGCTGGGTGAGATCGCAGCCGCCGGCGGGGACAACGACGCCGCGCGCGACTACTACGAAAAAGTGCAGGCGATCGACTCGGGCTATCCCGGGCTCTCCAGCCGGCTGGCGGCGCTGCGTCCAGCGCGGCGCCCGGCACCCAAACCTGCGCCGGTCGATCCGGCCACCGAGGGGCGCCGCCTGCTGCGCAAGGGCCAATACCGCGCGGCGATTCCCTTCCTTCAGAAGGCCGTGCTGCAGGACTCGCGCGATGCCGAGCTCTTCTCGGAACTGGGCAATGCCTACCTGCAGATCGACGAATCGGACTCGGCGCGCCGCTCCTTTGAACGCGCGCTCAAGCTCGATCGCAACAACGCGACGGCGCTTCGCTGGCTCGGGCAGCTCTACTCCACCGCCGGAGAGCGCGAGCAGGCTGCGGTGATGTTCGAGCGATTCCTCAAAGTGGCACCCACGCACCCAGACGCGCCGCTGGTGCGCGCGCTGCTTCGCCGCATCGAGCGCTGAGCGCTCATCTCCCCGCGCCTTCCTCTGGAACTTCCGTGAGCAAGCACCTCAAAGAATTTGAGCTGATCGCGCGCATCGAGCGACTTGCCGCAAAGACCGGTGCGCGCGTCGTCGAAAGCATCGGCGATGACGCGGCGATCCTGCGCCCCTCGCGCGGGTGTGACCTCGTGTGGGCGACTGACGCGCAGGTCGAGGACGTGCACTTTCGGCGCGCGTGGATGAGCCCCAAAGATGCCGGCTGGCGCGCGCTGGCGGTGAATCTCTCTGACCTGGCGGCCATGGGAGCGGCGCCGCTTGGCGCGCTCGTATCCATCGCGATCCCGCAAAGCTGGAGTGATGCCGAGGTGCTGGCGCTTCACCGCGGCGTGGCAGCCTGCGGCAAGAAGTTTTCCTGCCCCCTCATCGGCGGCAATGTCTCGGCGGCAAAGGGCAGGGCGCTGCAAGTGCACGTGAGCGTGCTGGGCGAAGTGCGCCGGGGCAGGGCCCTTCGCCGCGACGCGGCCCGCGCAGGCGAGGACCTGTGGGTGACCGGCCGGATCGGTGTCGGCGGAGTTTCGCTCGACGCGCTCAGCAGCGGCGGCACTGCCGCCCGTAACTATCTCAAACCCGCCCCGCCGCTCGAATTTGCAAAGGCGCTTGCCGCAAAGGGGCTCTCCCGCGCGGCCATCGATGTGAGCGACGGGCTCCTGGCCGATCTCGCTCACGTGCTGGAGGCCTCGGGAAACATCGGCGCGCAGATCGAACTGGCAAAAGTGCCTGTCCCCGCGGGGCTCCGAACGCTGCAGAAGGCAGGCGACCCGCAGTCACTGGCCGCCGCGCTCAATCGGGGGGAGGACTACCAGCTTCTCTTCAGCGCCCCGGCGACAAAGCGCGCGGCGGTTGAATCCCTCGCCGGGGCCGCTAAGGTGAAGGCCGCGCGCATCGGTGCACTGACAAAGGCGCCGGGCATCACGCTTTTGACTCGAACGGGGCAGTTGCTGGCCTACACCGGCCCCGGCGGCTGGCAGCACCGCCGCTGAGCGGCCCGCCACATCAGGAACTTCGTGAAGACCTCCGAAGCCAAATACTACCGCGTGCAGTTCGGCCCCCCGGGAAGCCGGGGCTTTGCCGGTGAGGGCTGGAGTGCGGTCGCCATCATCCTGATTACCTGCGTGATTCTGTATCTGCTGGGCGTGGCGCGCACGGAACTGGGCATCCGCCTGGCGCTGGTGCCGCGCCTGTTCTGGCACGGCTATCTCTGGCAGCCCATTACCTACCAGTTCCTTCACGCTGGCTTTCTGCACCTGGCGCTCAACTCGCTGGTGCTCTGGAGCTTCGGTCCCGAGCTCGAACACCGGTGGGGCCGGGCCAAGTTCCTGCGTTTCTTTCTGATCAGCGGCGCGGGCGGCGGCATCGCCTCGGCCCTTGGCTACATGGGAAGCCAGTTCCCGGTAGTGGGCATGTCGGGCTCGATCTTCGGCCTGCTCGCCGCCTACGCGCTCCTTGATCCCAACCGGATCGTGCTGCTCTTTTTCTTTCCGGTGCGTATTCGCGACCTGGTGATCTGGTCGCTGGGAATCGGCATCTTCGCTGAGCTCTTTACCAGCGGCCGGGGCATCGCCCACTGGGCCCACGTGGGCGGCGCGGTGACGGGATATCTCTACATGAAGAAGGATGATCTTTTCCGCCGCTCGCGCAACTGGTATTACCGCAAGAAGCTCGAGCGCCGCAGGCGCGCCGACGGCGTGATTGAAAACGAGGCACCTGCTGAACCGGCCGAGCCGGTCGAACACGAGACACACTGATGTATTCACGCGATCCATACGGCGGCGGTGGCCGCGTTCGCTTCGGCGGGGGCGGACTCTCGGGCGGGCGCCCCCCGCGCGATTTGACGATCATCCTGGCCACGCTCTTTGTGACCTTCGCGCTGCAGTTCTTCTCTTCCACCGAGATCGTGCCGGCGCTGCTGCGACTGACGCCCGCGCTCTGGCGGGGCGCGTTCCTCTGGCAGGCGGCGACCTACGCTTTTGTCGGCACGGGCCGTCCGGATCTGTGGTTCATCTTCAGCCTGCTGATGGTCTTCTGGTTCGGGCGCGACGTCTACAACTCGCTGGGGCAGAAGCGCTTTCGCAAGCTGCTCGCCTGGGCGGTGATCGGCTCGGGCCTTGCGGCGGCCCTTGTGCAGCTCGTCACCGGCTGGGAAGCGCGCGCCTTCCCCTTCACGCTCATGCAGGGCCAGCACATGCTGCTGACCATCTTCATCGCGGCCTTTGCCATTCGAAACGCCGAGGCGACCATTCAGCTCTTCTTCGTGCTTCCCATCCAGGCCAAGTGGTTCATCGCCATCGAGATGGCTTTCGCGTTTCTGGGCTTTCTCTCGACCAAGGACCTGGCCGGCCTGCTGGGGCTATGGAGCGCCGTCGGCATCACCTATGTCTACCTCACCCCCGGCGGTGCCAAGCAGATCTGGAAGCGCTGGCGCCTCAAGATGAAGAAGCGCAAAGTGCAGCGCGAGCTCGAACAGCTCAAGAAGGAAAAGGGCTTTCGGGTGGTCTCCCGCGATGACGATGATGAGCCGGGGCCCGGCGGCAGCGGTCCCTGGGTGAACTAGGGAACAACAGAAAAGGGCGAGCCGAGGCTCGCCCTTTTTGTGCCAGTGCCGGCAAAATCAGCCCTGCTTGAGGTAGCGCTCCAGCAGGGGCAGGCGGTCATTGCCCCAGTACATCCGCCCGTCGACGAACATGCTCGGCGCGCCGAAGGCGCCCTTGTCGACGGCAGCCTGGGTGTTGTCCTTGAGCTTGTCTTTTAAATCCTGCTCCTCGATGCGCGCGAGCAGCTTCTCGGCGTCGAGTCCCACCGACTTCGCCACTTCGCCGATGATGTCGGGCTCATCGATCTTCTTGTTGTTTACCCAGTAGGCCTCGTACATTGCGCGGACAAATTCCTTGAGCTTGCCCTGTTCCTCGGCGGCCAGGCAGGCGCGCATGGGCTTGACCGAATTGAGCGGGAAGCTGCTGGGGAAGGCAAAGTCCACGCCGTAATAGGCGGCCCATTCCTTGAGGTCCTCGAACATGTATTTGCCCTTGGGAATGACCGTGGCCGGCGCCCGGTTGCCCGTGGCCTTGAACACCGCGCCCAGCAAAAAGGGCTTCCAGTTCGCGCTGGCGCCATGGCGCTCGCACAGCTCGTCAATCTGGGTCGATGCCATATAGGCGTAAGGGCTGGAGAGATCGAAGTAGAAGTCGACGGTCTTGCTCATGGGTTCCTCCTGTGCGCGCGGTGCGCGCTTCCCGGCAGCTCTGGGATGCCGCGTCGGTGCAATTGGATTTCAGTAGTCCTGCATTTTTTCTGAGCGGCGTTCATCACTTACAGCAACTGGCCAAGCCTGGCCAGCAACTTGCGCTGGAAACTCGACAGTGGCAGCGCGCCAGGGTCGTGTGGATCGATCCATTTGCGCCCGCTCGAGGCTTTCACAGCACGCGCCGCGCGAGCCGCGTAGAGATCCAGCGTGAACTTGCGGTGGGTGAGTGCGTGGCTCACCTGCCCGCGGTGAGCCGGGGCGCCAGCGCCCTTTTGTCCCTGGAGCGCGGCAAGCTCCTTGAGGGCGGCGGCGTGGTCCTTCTTTGTTGCCACTTCCAGATGCGGGATTTCCCACAGCCCGCCGAAGAGGGCCTGCCCTTCGCGTTTTTGCATGAGCACCCGGCCCTTTGAATCCAGGAGCGCCAGTGCAACCAGGTGCACGGCCTTTGGTTTCTTGCGCGCTTTTGCCAGGGGGAAACGCGCGACCTTGTCGGCCTTTTTTGCCTCACAGATCGAGGCGAGCGGGCAGGCCCCGCAGGCGGGGTTTGCAGGAAGGCAGAGCGTCGCGCCCAGTTCCATGATTGCCTGCGTGAGCACGTGCGGCGCTCCGCGCTCAAGAATCTGCGTGACGAGCGGTTCGGCCGCGCGGCGCGCGGCCGGGTCGGCGGTATCGGCCTGCCAGGCGAGCAGCCGCGAGAGCACGCGCACCACGTTGCCGTCCACAGCGGGTGCGGGCTCATCGAATGCAATGGAGGCAATCGCCCCGGCGGTGTAGGGGCCGACGCCGGGAAGGGCGCGAAGCGCCTCGGCGCTTTCGGGAAATTTTCCGCCGAACTCATTGGCGACGACCTTTGCCGCCTTGTGGAGCGAGCGCGCCCGGGCGTAATAGCCGAGTCCCGACCACAGGGAGAGAACGTCCTGCTCATCGGCGGCGGCGAGGGCCTCGACGCGGGGAAACTTCGCTGTGAATTTCTCGAAGTAGGGGATCACCGTGGCGACGCGGGTCTGCTGGAGCATGATTTCCGAGAGCCACACGCGGTAGGGATCGCGATCCTCGCGCCAGGGCATCTCGCGGCGCGCGCCCGCGAACCACGCCTCCAGCCGCCGCGCAATGGCAGCGGCCCGGCGCGCAGGAAGGGATTCCGGGGTCTGGGATTTCTTCGCCACGGGCGCGAGTCTATCGGGCCGATTGCGACGACGCCAACAAGAAGGGGTGACGAAGTCACCGGAGCAGCACGAATTCCTCGGCCGTGGAGGGGTGGATGGCCACGGTCTGGTCGAACTGGGCCTTGGTGAGCCCGGCGCGCACGGCGACGGCGAAGCCCTGGATGATCTCGGCGGCGTCCTCGCCGATCATGTGGAGGCCCAGCACGCGGTCGGTCTGTGAGTCCACGACCATCTTCATGAAGGCGCGGCCCTTCTCCTCTTCGGGGGCAAGGGAGAAATACAGCGGCACGAAGCCCGCGCGGTAGATCTTCACGCGATCGCCGAATTCCTCGCGGGCCTCTTCCTCGGTCAGTCCAACGGTGCCGATGGGCGGCTGGCTGAAGACGGCGGTGGGGATGTTCTCATAGCTCATGGGCGCATTGATGTTGCCGAAGACGCGGTCGGCGACGCTGCGCCCGGCCTTGATGGCGACCGGGGTGAGGTTGGCCCTGTCGAGGACGTCGCCCACGGCGAAGATGTTCTCCACGCTGGTGACGTGGTTTTCGTCCACGATGACTGCGCCGCTCTTGCCGAGCTTCACGCCGGCTTCTTCGAGGCCGATTCCGCTGGTATTGGGTGTGCGGCCGGTGGCAAAGACCACGCAGGCGTCGCTCTCAAGAGACGCAGGCGTGCCCGTATCCTCGACATTGCCCTCGTCGTAGAGCACGCGCACGCCGGTGGCGGTCTTCTCCACGCAGTGGACCGTGACCGGGCGCACGACGTCCACGCCCTGGCGGATGAGGGCACGCTCTAATTCGTCGGCGATTTCGCGATCGAAGCCGCGCAGCAGAATGGAGCGTACGAGCAGGTGCGTCTTGATACCGAGTCCGGCGAGAATTCCCGCGAACTCCACGGCGATGTAGCCGCCGCCCACGATGACGGCTGAAGTGGGCTTCTTTTCCAGCTCGAAGAACCCGTCGCTGCTGAGGGCGTGCTCGATTCCTTTGAGAGCCGGCAGCTCTGGGCGTGCGCCGGTGGCCAGCAGAATGTAATTCGCGCTGTAGCGCTTGCCCGCGACCTCTATGGTGTGCGCATCCGCAAGATGCGCGGTGCCGCGAATGAGCTCCACCTTGTTCTCTGCCAGGTAGCGCTCGTGCATCTGTTCGAGGCGGCTCACCAGGTCGTTGCGGTTCTTTGCCAGCTTGCTCCAGTCGTGATCGAGCGGGGAGGGCGCCCAGCCGAAGTGCTCGGCCATGCGCACCTGCTCGGCGAAGTGGCTGGCATACACCATCACTTTTTTGGGGATGCACCCGCGAATGACGCAGGTCCCGCCCGTACGGGAGTTTTCGGCAATCGCAACCCTGGCACCGTGGGAGGCGGCCCGCTTGGCAGCGGCAAGCCCGCCACTTCCGGCGCCGAGTACAAAGAGGTCGTAGTCGTATTGTTTGCTCATCGGAGTCTCTGTTCCCTGCAGGTGAATTCTGTTCAATGAGATGCGGATTTCAAGACCAGGGGTTCGCCAAATCCATCTCATGGTCGTGGGGCCGGCCGGTCAGGCCGGGCTCAGTACCCCAGCCCTCGCGGAGCAGTTTCGAAGCGCTTTCATACCCACTGGCGATCAAGGCACCGGCGGCGCTGAAGTCGAATGGAGACTGTGTGACCGGACACGGCAGGCTCAGGTAAAGGACCGGCGCGCCTGCAACAACGTGGGGGAGGATCGATTGCACTCGTTGGCGTGAGGCTACTGTGGATACCAGCCCCAGAATTTCAGGAAGGGTCGGGCGGTCCTCTCCATTGCGATGACAAGGGATCCCGGCATCGAGGACAACGTAGCGCTCGGCGCCCATGCGCACGGCCAGGTCCAGCGGGACATTGGTGACAACACCGCCGTCGATATACCAGTGACCGGCGATTTCTACGGGAGGAAATGCCGTGGGAAGTGCGGAAGAGGCCAGCACGGCGGGCGCCAGGGGGCCTTCGCGAAAGACCTTCGGATGCGCCCCGTTGACATCCGTCGCCAGGACCGTGAGGGGGAGGGCCAGCGACTCAAAACTGCAATCGGAGAAAAGTTCTGCGGCGATCTCCGAAAGACCGGTGCCTGAGAACAGGTGCGGCTTGCGCCCCAGTAGCTGCCGGATTGCGTTGAGTTTGGGAAAGCGGGAAAAGATTCTCTGGTTCGAAAGGCTCTGCCAGAAAGAGCAGAGGGAGTCGACCATTTCTTTTGACGGAGCGCGTGCAAGATACGCGGCGTTCCATGCGCCGATGCTGACACCGGTCAACAAGTCGGGGGTAATGTTGGCCTCGTAGAGGGCTTTGAGCATACCTGCTTGCGCGGCGCCCAATGCCGCTCCACCGGCGAAAACAAATGCTGTTCTGGGCCGGCTCAAAGGCAAGCTCCTACTCCAGAATTTGTGAAGTCAGGCTTACCGCGAACGGAACGGCGAAGTTGCCGGCCACGCGGAGCACCCAGGTGAGCTGGTCGCGCGCGGCCTTGGGCTGGGGCTCCCAGTTGAGCGTGTTGAGCACTGTGCCGACGATTGCGCAGACGATCAGCGCGGTATTGAGTTCGCCGGTGCTGTAGTCGTGAAAACCGATGCACCAGAGTGCCCATGCCAGCAGCAGGCCCCAGAGAATGATGACGCGATTCATGGTGTCGTTTCCTCAGCAGCATTCTCTCGAACAGATGCGAGTCATCTCCCGGAAGATTCAGCTTTTCAGAACGGCAGCTTGAGCCCGCCCGGCAGCTTCTTCGTACCCGGAATGGCGCTGCCGCCGGTGGCCTGCTTGAGCGCCTGTTGGAGGACTTCCTGGCCCAGCTTCTCGCGGTCGTTGAGGAGCGCGAGCATGTCGTCGAAGCCGCCCATGTTGCCAACCAGATCCTTGAGGGGGCCGTCGACCTTCTCCATGACCTTCTCCTTGAGGAGCCCCTCGAACTTGGCCATCTGCTTGGTAACCAGTGAACCGACCGCCTGCTTGAGGATCTTGTCGAGATCCGACTGCAGCTCGATATCGAAGTCCTCGAGGTTTCCGGTGATGTGGGCCGTCAGGTTCATCGCCCGGACGCCCTTGATGGTGTCGGCGAGCGCCTCGGCAATGAGGTTCTGCACGGTGAAGGCCGTCTGAAGGTCCGCCTCGTGCAAGGAACCGGTCAGGGTGAAGTCGAGCTTTCCATCGCTGAGCGTGCCGGTACCCGCAAGATCGGCAAGACCGCTTGCCAGGGTGACGGGCCACTGCTTGCTCTCGGAGAGTGCAACGCCGCGCGCGTGGAAGGACTTGAGTGCGAAGGCCAGCGAGTTACTCGGATGTGCGGGCTTCGTGTGGTCAAAAGTGCCGTCGACGTTGATGGCCTCGATATCCTTGAGCTTGGTGGCGGCAATCCCGACGGTAAGCGGGCGGCCGAGCACGGGCTGCTCATTGGTGATGTCTTTCACCGTGCCGGAGAAATCACCGACGCTCAGGCTGAAGGAAATCTTTGCCACCGAGATCAGGAATTCCGGGAGCGGATTGTGCTCCTTGAAGTGCACCTCGCGGCCCTTGGCGCGAAGCGGCTTGACCACCTCGGGACCCTCGTCAGCCTTGTCCCCGCGCTTGAGATAGGGCGCGGCCAGTTGGTAGTAGTAGGTCCCGTCGCGTACGAGCTGGGCGACCTTGGGTCCAAGGAGCCTGCTGCTCAGGTTGGCAAGGCCCTCGGGGGAGAGGCCGTACTTGTCGCGCAGGCGCTGGATGTCGTTGAAGGGCGCCTGCTGGGCCTGCTTCACGCGCTGCTGGAGCTTGCCCACGAGGCCCTGCACGTCGTTCTTGGCGCTCTTGATGTTGGCGATGTCGGCCTCGATCTCTTTCTTGATCCTGGTGACTTCGCTGGCGGCGGCCAGCGCGCCCTGCACGCCGCTGGTTCCCCGGATTTTCTTGATGCGCGCCTCGTATTGCTTGAAGGTCTCTTTATTTGGAAGCTCGTCGATGCGCTTCTTCCAGGCTTCCTTCTCGGTCTCGAACTCACCGCGCACGTCCTTGACCAGGCGCAGGGTTTCGAGATCCTCTTCT
Organism: Chrysiogenia bacterium; assembly: GCA_020434085.1. NCBI lineage: Bacteria > Pseudomonadati > Chrysiogenota > Chrysiogenia > Chrysiogenia bacterium. The sequence continues at coordinate 21,356 of JAGRBM010000052.1, forward strand.
TCGAGGATCTTCTTCACGTCCGGAATCTCAAAGGAGGGAAGCTCGAGTTCCTCCACCTTTTCCTTTGTAAACTCCTTGATACGCACGCCGGCCTTTTGAGAGCGCGGGATGTCGCCGGAGGTGGCGCGCGCGGTACCGAACTGCATGCCGTCCATACTCATCTCGTTGATGATGACCTTGCGGCGCAGCAGTTCGAGCGGTTCCATGTCGAAGGCGACGCGGCGCACTTCGATGGCGTTTTCCATGTAGTCGCGCGGGTTGGTGACCTGCAGGCGGGTAAGCTCCACGCCCAGCGGAAAGAGCGAGACGTCGGCGGCATCGAGCTCGACCTTGGCACCCACGACGCTGGAGCCGACTTTCTCGATGGTGCGCTCGACGATGCCGTCGATAAAGAAATTCCAGACGATCGCGACAAGCGCGACGATTGCGACGAAGGGGATGAGGCCGCCCCAGCGGATCCACTTTTTCATGGTTACTCCCTCCATCCCTGAACTTTTTGATAGATCCCCCAGAACTTGCTGGCCTTGATGGTCTGGGTGATCTTCCACTTCTTCATGCTCTCAAGGAATGTGTCGCGATACTTCACGATGAGCAGGTTGAAGATGAAGTAAGCGGGAATGAAGGCGAGAATGGAGACAAGGAGGCTCCCCATCACGATGGTGTTGTTGAAATACTCGACCCGCCAGAGGGTGGAGTTATAGAGATCGGTCCACATCCCCTCAAGGCCCCTGGCTGTGAGCGCGGCAAAGCCGATCTGGTCGAAGAGCGGGTCGAGCGCAAAGGCCAGCGCGGTGAACACGCCGAGCCCCAGAATGAAGGCGGAGAGATTGACCCGCATGACCAGGATGAGCAGCAGCACAATGAGGTTGTGCAGGCTCATCAGTGGGGTAAACCCGGCTACCATGGCGAAACAGAATGCCAGGGAAATCTGTCCGGGATCGGTTTCGGAATTGAGCAGTTTCAGGAACTTGGCAAGCAGCGTCAGCATTGCCTTCCCCCCTTCAGCAAACAGTTGTTGCCCGACTGGGGGTGAGAGTA
>JAGRBM010000053.1 GCA_020434085.1 Chrysiogenia bacterium
ATCCGACGGCATTCTCGTGCTTGAAGGCGCGCAGGCCGACAACGAGCCCGGCACGCCCGTGGCCAAGGTGCTGCATGTGCCGCCGCTGCTCGATCTCTCGGTCACTCCCAACCGCGGCGACTGCCTCTCGGCCATCGGCCTGGCGCGCGAGGTCGCGGCGCTCACCGGCGGCGAGCTGCACGAGCCCGAGTTCGCGCTCAACGAGCAGGACGGCGCCGCCAGTGAAGTGGCGAGCGTCGAAGTGCAGGCCCCCGATCTTTGTCCGCGCTACTGCGCGCGCGTCATTGAGGGCGTCAAGATCGGTCCGTCGCCCATGTGGCTGGCCGAGCTGCTCGAATCCCACGGCATCCGTCCCATTTCGAATATCGTCGATGTCACCAACTACATCCTTCTTCTGCACGGCCAGCCGCTTCACGCCTTCGATCTGGATCACATCGGCGAGGGCAAGATCATCGTGCGCAAGGCCGCGGCCGGCGAGAAAATGAAGACCCTCGACGATGTCGAGCGCACCCTCGAAGAGGGCGACCTCGTCATCGCCGATCCCAAGGGCCCGGTGGCGCTTGCAGGCGTGATGGGCGGGGCGAGCAGCGAGGTGACCGATTCGACTACGCGTGTCCTTTTGGAGGCCGCGTATTTTGAGCCCGGCACCGTGCGCCGCACCTCGCGCCGACTGGGACTCATCTCCGAGAGCTCCTATCGCTTCGAGCGCGGTATCGACCCGCTTCGCGTCACCGTCGCGATGGATCACGCCGCGGCGATGATGGCCGAGCTCGGCGGTGGCAGCGTGCGCAGCGGCTTCATTGACGAGAGCGCGCAGGACTTCGCCCCGGCGAAGATTACGCTTCGCCCGGCGCGCGTGTGCGCGCTGCTGGGCGTGGAGATCCCCGCCGAGCGCATCGCCGCGCACCTGAAGTCCCTTGGATTTGGTGTTGACGATTCAAGTGCCGAGAGCTTCGCCGTTACGGTTCCGAGCTGGCGGCGCCTGGACATCACGCTCGAGGCCGACCTCATTGAGGAAGTCGCGCGCATCGAGGGCTACGACAACGTGCCCGAGACACTTCCCTCCAGCGGACGCGAGCACGGCGAGGACGACGAGCCGCTCCACCTGCAGGAAGCGCTCGAAGATGCACTGGTCGCGCGCGGCTGGCGTCAGAGCGTGCACCTGTCATTCGCATCGCCGGGCTGGGCCGACGACTTCGGCATTGCCGAGGGAGACTCGCGGCGCAAGGCGGTGCGCATCGCCAACCCGATCAACGAAGAAGAGGGCGTGCTGCGCGCGGCGCTGCTTCCCTCGCTGGTAAAAACCTACGTGCGCAACCGCAATCACGGCGTGCGCCAGGTGCGGCTCTTTGAAGTGGGCCGCGTCTTTGAAGAGCAGGGCGCCGGCGTGGCTGGCGGGGAGCTCCCCAAAGAGCGCCTCTCGCTGGCCATGATTGCCGGAACGCTCGACGAGCCGGGCCTCTGGCGCGCCGGCGATCCCGCGCGCGCCGCGCTCTTTGCCGCGAAAGCGGATCTCGAAGCCCTCGGCGGCTGCTTTGGTCTGGAGCTGAAACTCGCGGGCCCCAGCGACGAGCCGTATCTTCATCCGGGACGCCGCGCGAGTGTGATGCTCGGCAAGCAGGTGCTCGGCCACTGGGGCGAGCTCCATCCCGAAGTGGCGGCAAAGCTCGGCGTGCGCGACCGCGTTGTCGCGTGCGAGCTCGATGCCGGTGCGCTGCTTCAGGCCGCGCTTGGCAGAAAGCCCAAGTTCAGCGCCTTCTCGAACCTGCCGCGCATGTGGCGGGACCTGGCACTGCTCGTCTCCGACGAAGTGCCCGCGGGCCGCGTGGTGGCCAAGGCGCTCGCCGCCGGCGCGCCGCTGGCCCAGCACGGCGAGATCTTCGACGAGTTCCGCGGCAAGGGCATCGAGGAGGGCAAGCGCTCGCTGGGCCTTCGCATGTGCTACGGCGCCGCTGATCGCACCCTCACCGAGGAAGAAGCCGCCGGCGCCGAGGCGAAGGTGCTCGAGACCCTGGAGAAGGAATTCGGGGCGCAGCGCCGCTAACCCCGCCAGGTGTTTTCCCCTCTCCCCCGCGGCGGGGGAGGTGGCCGAAGGCCGGAGGGGGTAGCCTGGAACTGGCGCGTAACGACCCCTCCCTGACCCTCCCCGCTACGGGGAGGGAATGGCGCAGCAGATAATTTCGCGCAAGAACACGCCTGCGGCGCCCCTCTGGCAGCCCTCCCAGGGGCCTGCCTTAAACCAGTAATTTTATTTGCCTTTTCTGGGACCGCTCGATACTATTTTTCTCATCTGAGTCCTTTGAGCCGCCAGAGTCGGGGAGTTGTTGAGGCCCCGGCGGCGGGCAGGTCCAGGCCGAGGGGTTTCGGCGGGCCGGAGGGGTTCGGAGCAGGTGAGGGGGTAGTATCGTGACCAAGGCCGATATCATCGAGAACATCTACCAGCGGGTGGGATTCTCCAAAAAGGAAGCGACCGATGTCGTCGAGGCGGTCTTCGAGATCGTCAAGCAGACGCTCGAGACCAACGAGCGCCTGAAGATCTCGGGCTTCGGTAACTTCGTCGTCAAGGAAAAGCGCGCCCGTCTGGGCCGCAACCCCCACACGGGACAACCCATCGAGATCACGCCCCGCAAGGTGCTGACCTTCAAGCCCAGCCAGGTGCTCAAGAACATCCTCAACGAGGGGCTTGAGGACGGGGGGAATTCCTCCGGCGATGCCAGCGGCCTGGGCGGCGACGGCCAGAGCGCGGCCAGCAACTGACCGATTTCACGAACCTTTTTCGTTTGCTTGAGGATCCACCCGGGTGGAAGAGCTTCCAGACATTCCGGACAAGCTCTATTTTCGCATTGGCGAGGTCTCGACCCTGACCGGGGTCAAACCCTCGGTGCTGCGCTATTGGGAGAGCGAGTTCCGCACGCTCCGGCCCACCAAGAGCCGCACCAACCAGCGTCTCTACACCCGCGCTGATGTCGAGAAGGTCATCAAGCTCAAGACCCTGCTCTACGAGAAGAAGTTCACCATCGCAGGCGCCCGCCGGGTGCTGGCAAAGGGTTACACCCAGGAACTCAACCGTCTTGAATCCGAGACCGGCGCCGAGGCGGCCGATGGTGGGAACGGCACCGGGCAGGGCGCCCCGGAAAACGCCGCGCAGAAGGCCGGCCCGGAACTTCAAAAGCGGGTCGCTTCGTTGATTTCAGAGGTCCAATCCATTAAGAAGCTGCTCTCTTAAAGGCGTGTGCCCAAGCGGCGCCTGCCTGCAGGAGATACGCGTCGGGACGTGGCGCAGCCTGGTAGCGCGCACCCTTGGGGTGGGTGAGGTCGCTGGTTCAAATCCAGTCGTCCCGACCATTTTCTCCCTTTTTTGGCCACTTACAGACTGCTCGCGCCCGCTGGGGCGGCCCGCAGGCCCTCCCGGTTCACTGGACAAGGCCGCGCGGGACCTGACAGACACGCGGGATTGCGAGCAAAATGGCCAAAGTGCCCACCATTCTCATCTCCAACGACGACGGATTTCACGCCCCCGGCATGCGCGCGATGCGCCAGGCGCTGGAGGGCCTGGGCCGCCTGATCGTGTGCTGCCCCGATTCCGAGCAGAGCGCCACGAGCCACGCGCTCACCCTCCACCGGCCGCTGCGCATCGCCAAGGTCGAGGAAGACTGCTACACCGTCGACGGCACGCCCACGGACTCTGTTCTGCTGGGGATCAACCACATCCTCAAGGGCGAGAAGCCAGACCTTGTGATGTCGGGCATCAATGCCGGCCCCAACATCGGCGACGACATCGGCTACTCGGGAACCGTGGCCGCGGCGCTCGAGGGCACGGTTTATGGCGTGCCGAGCGTGGCGGTCTCTCTGGCCTCCCACGACTTCAAGAACTTCTCCGCGGCCGGGCAGGTCGCCCGCGAGAGCGCCCAGTGGGTGCTTGCCAACGGGCTTCCCAGGGACGTGACGCTCAACGTGAACATCCCGGCGATCGAGCCCTCGCAGATCCGCGGCCGCCGCGTGACCATCCAGGGCAAGCGCCACTTTGAGGACATCGTGCAGGAAAAGCTGGACCCGCGCGGGCGCCGCTACTACTGGATCGGCGGCAGCGTCGTCTTCCCCGAGCAGGAACCCAATACCGACATCACCGCCATCGCCGAGGGCTACGTCTCGATCACGCCCATTCGCATCGAGCTCACCGCCCACGACGTGCTCGAACACGTGAGGAGCCTGGCGGGCGAGGAATGAATTTCACATCTCCCTCTGGGAGAGGTCGAGCGAAGCGAGGGTGAGGGTTCTGCCACAACAAAACCCTCACCCTGACCCTCTCCCAAAGGGAGAGGGGATGTTAGGATAAGAAACGACATGAGCACCGAAGCAGAAATCGAACCGCCGATGCCGGCGACCAACGCCGAGGGCAAGACCGGCCTTGTCCGCCGCATGTACGACTGGGTGCTCGGCTGGTCGGAGACGGCCTACGGTCCGCAGGCGCTGCTGGGGCTGGCCTTCTGCGAGGCGATCTTCTTTCCGGTTCCCCCCGACGTGCTGCTCATGGCGCTGGTTCTGGGCAGGCGCGAGCGGGCGTGGAACTTCGCCATGCTCTGCACCATCGGCTCGGTCGCAGGCGGCATCATCGGCTACCTGATCGGCGCGGGGCTGTGGGAGGCGGTCTCGGGATATTTCTTTACCTGGGTGCCGGGCTTTTCCCAGGCCGGCTACGACCGTGTGCGCGTCTTCTACGAGACCTATTCCTTCTGGGCGGTCTTCGCCGCGGGCTTCACGCCCATTCCCTACAAGATCTTCACCATCAGCGCCGGCGTGTTCGAGATCTCCATGCCCATCTTCATGCTCGCCTCGGTGATGAGCCGCGGCCTGAGATTTGTACTCATCGCCGGCCTGCTCTGGAAATTCGGCGACCCCATCAAGAGCTTCATCGACCGCTACTTCAACCTGCTGGCCTTCGGCGGCACCGCGCTGCTCATCGGCGGGTTTGTGTTGCTGAAGTATCTGTAGGATTTTCGGAACTGCAGCGTTTTCGCCAGCCAGCCTGAACAGATTGCACCAACTCGCAGCTCCTCAACGTGCACCTGCACTTGCACGAGCACGTGCACGCTGGGATGGGGCGGGGTGGCTAGATCCGCACTTGACTGGTTGTTGGAAGCAAACAACCATGAGCGATATGGCGATACCCGACTTCCAGACGCTAATGCTCCCAGTACTGAAAATTGGCAATAGCGGCGAGATTCAGGCCAAGCAGGCAACAGAGTTGCTTTCCGATGAGTTCGGATTGACCGACGAAGAGCGCACGCAGTTATTGCCAAGCGGCACAACTACGACAATCCATAACCGTGTGGCATGGGCGGTTTCACACATGGTGCAGGCCAAGTTGCTGAAACGGCCGCAGCGTGGATACTTTACCACCACTGACCGGGGCAAGGCGGTTCTCCAAAGCCCTCCCGATAGGATCACGATCAAGTATCTTGAACAGTTTCCAGAATATGTAGAATTTCGAAAGAAGAAAAAAGTTACGGAGAAGGTAGAGGCTGATGGTGCCGACGAAGATTCTTCGACGACACCGGAAGAGAGAATCGATACGGCTTACTCTGAGATCAATGCGGCATTGAAAGATGAGTTGCTTTCCAAGGTAATGGAGGCTTCCCCGGTCTTTTTTGAGAAGCTGATAGTGAAGCTGCTGGTCGGAATGGGATATGGCGGTGCGAGCGACGAAGCCGGAAAGCATGTTGGGAAGTCGGGCGATGGAGGGATAGACGGCGTAATCAATGAAGATAAGCTCGGCTTGGATGTCATTTATTTGCAGGCGAAACGATACGCACCCGAAAATACGGTCGGGCGCCCCGAGATCCAGAAATTTGCCGGTACTCTTATCGGAATGAGCGCGAACAAGGGAGTATTTGTCACAACCTCCAGCTTTTCCGCCCAAGCGCACGAATACACGAAGACAGTACCTCAGCGCATCATTCTCATTGATGGTGAGAAACTGACTTCACTGATGTTGGAGCACAATGTTGGTGCGCGGGTGCATCGTTCGATTGATCTCAAGAACATCGATGAGGATTTTTTCCTGGACTAGGCTCTCTCTGGCGATAGTCTGGTTCGTCCTTCTCCCTGAAAGGGAGAGGGGTCCGGAAACGCCCCCATTGCCACCCATCCCACTGCCATATACCCAACCCCTTGCAATCTTTAGAAAAATCCGTATCATAAAGGTGCCTTCAATCCTTTGTTCCCACGCACAAGCAGGTGTGAGCGTGTCGAAGTACGCGAAAAAGTTGCCGGGGCTCTTGCTCTCAGCGGCAGTGATTGTCCTCGTTTGTACGGGGTTTGCCGGCTGTGCGGGGACAAAGCGCGGGGTCTATCACACCGTCGAGCGGGGCGAGACCCTCTCGGGGATCTCGGCCGCCTACGGGGTGCCGGTCTCCCACCTGCAGAGCTGGAACGGTATCGACGACCCGCGCGATCTTCGCGCCGGGACCCAGGTCTTCATTCCCGGCGCGCGGCGGGTTCAGTACACCCAGCGCGTGGCCGCGGCCCGCAGCGGGCGCGACGATGCGCCCACGGCGAGCTGGACCCGCAAAGCCAGGCGCGAGGAGCCGCGCCGTGAGGCGAGCCTGCGCCCGGTCTCCCCGGCGCCCAAGCCCGGCTTCAAGCTGCGCTGGCCGGTGGAGGGCAAGGTCACCTCGGGCTACGGCTTCCGGGGCGGGCTCCACCACGACGGATTCGATATCTCGGCCAAAGAGGGCAATCCCATCTATGCCGCCGCCGACGGGCGGGTGCTCTACGCGGGCGACAAGCTTGCCGGCTACGGCAACCTGGTCATCATCCGGCACTCGGGCTCACTTTCGACGGTTTACGCCCACAACAAGGAAAATCTGGTCTCTGAGGGCGATTTCGTGACCGCCGGCCAGCTCATCGGCAAGGTGGGCGAGACCGGCCGCGCCAGCGGCCCCCACGTGCATTTCGAGGTGCGCGAGGGGAAAAAAGCGGTTGACCCCTCCAGGTTCCTGCCATAGGATACGCCCCGCTTCGGGAAAGTGGCTTCTGAGCGCCTCTGGGCGGCATCCAGCGCTTTTTCGGCAGACCAGGGGAAGGGAGAGGGGCCGGTTCCCGGCACGTCGCAGGCGTGTCCGATACGGCTGCTCCACCACACATCAGTTCATGCTTGAACAGCTCCGCAGCGCCATTCGAGACGTTCCCGACTATCCAAAGCCCGGGATCGTCTTCAAAGACATCAGCACGATTCTCAACAACCCCGAGCTCTACCGCGCTTCCATTGAACTGATGGTTGAGCCCTTCAAAGGGCGCGAGAACCTCTATATCGCCGGAATCGAGGCCCGCGGCTTCATCTTCGGGGCCGCCATGGCCGACCGCCTGGGCGCGGCCTTCGTCCCCGTGCGCAAGGCCGGCAAGCTGCCGTGGAAGACCCGCGCGGTGAGCTACGCCCTCGAATACGGCGAGGACACGCTGGAAATCCATGTCGACGCCATCCCCGAGGGGGCCGACGTCGTGGTGGTCGACGACCTGTTGGCCACGGGCGGAACCGTGGGCGCGGTGCTCGAATTGCTCGAGACTTCGAAGGTCAACGTCATCGGCGTGAGCTTTCTGGTGGAGCTGGAGTTCCTCGAAGGCCGCAAAAAACTGGGCGGGGCCCCGGTTCACTCGGTTCTGAAGTTTTAGCGGGGACACTTGCTATCCGTGTCCAAATTGCGGTAAAGCGCTTTTAGACCGATAGAGAAACAGGTAAACGAGTTTCGGGGAGGGGGGGGACCCTGAACCGAGATAAAAAAACAAATCGCGAAGACCGCGAAAGAAGGAGTCATCCCGATGGCGAAAGAAATCCTCATCGTCCAGTCCAAGGTCAAGGACATCATCAAGAAGAAGAACTTCCAGTGCAGCGCCGAGGCCATTGAGGCCTTCAGTGCCCAGCTTGAAGAGTCCGTGAACAAGGCGCTTGCCCGCGCCAAGGCCAACGGCCGCAAGACCGTCAAGGCCCAGGACGTCTGAGCAGCAAGGCACTGAAGAGGCGCCCGCAGGAGGGCCAGAGCCGCCTTGTGGCCGCTTTGAGTCCCGCCTGAGCCCTGAGGGTTTACAAGGCCCCCATAGCTCAGCTGGATAGAGCAAACGTTTCCTAAACGTTAGGCCGCAGGTTCGAGTCCTGCTGGGGGCACCACTCTTCAATCAGACAGCAAGCCAGCCCGGTCGGGTCACACCGCCGGGCTGTTTTGCGTACGGAATACGCGAAGCGATCGATACAGCTCTCCCCCGCACTGCGGGGGAGATGCCCGCAAGGGCAGAGGGGGCCGTGCAGGCGGCGACTCTGTCACTCTCCCCCGCTGTGCGGGGGAGATGCCCGAGAGGGCAGAGGGGGAGTTCGTAGCCCCTCTGGTTGATTTCCCGTCCACGTCCACGTCCACGTAAACGTAGGACGCAAAGGGCGCGCAAATCGTGGTCGTTTACGTTCGTCGTGGACGTGGACGAGACCAAAGAAGGATTTTTACCGCTTGAACACCCCCGACATCCTCATCCTGCTGGCCACGGGCCTTGTCTCCGGCACGCTCGGCGGGCTTTTGGGGATCGGCGGCGGCGTGGTGGTGGTGCCGATGCTCATCATGTTCCTGCCGCACCTGGGCGCGGGCAGCGAGTACCTTGTCCACTACTCCGTGGCCACGAGCCTGGCGACCGTCTTCGTGACCAATGTCTCGAGCACGCACGCCCACCACGGGCGCGGCAACGTCATCTGGCCGCTGGTTCTGGTCGCCGGGCCGGTGGCGGCCGCCACGGCCATGGGCGGTGCCTATCTGACCAACTACCTGCCCGGTGAGATCCACCGCCGCGCCTTCGGGGCGTTTTTGCTCTACGTCTCGGTCAAGCTCATCCGCGCCAAATCAGCCAGCGACGGCGAAGCGTCTGAAGAAGCGGTAGAGGACGTTCCCTCGAAACCCATGGCGGCTGCCGCGGGAAGCGCGGTGGGCGCGGCCTCGGGTCTGCTGGGGATCGGCGGGGGATCGGTGGCCGTGCCGCTCTTTCACCTGGTGCTCGGCCACGCCATGCACCGCGCGGTGGGTTCGAGCGCCGCCGTGGGCGCCTGCGCCGCGGTCCTCGGAACATTGGGGCACATGCTCAGCAAAACGCCCACCGGGCAGGGCGCGCTCTCCCACACCATCGGCTTTGTTCACTGGCCCGCAGCCCTGCTCATCAGCGTCGCCGCCCTTGGCAGCGCGCAAATCGGCGCCCGCATGGCCAGCCGCATCAAGCCCGCTCCGCTTCGCCGGACCTTCGGGGTGTTCCTGTTCTTTGTTGCGTGGAAATTGATTTTGTAGGCATTTCGCCAAGAGCCGCTTCAATACGCCTTCAGCTTTAGCACTCACATCAGTTGTAGTTGTCGTGATCGTGCTCGTGGCCGTGCTCGAATCGTGCACGAGCACGTTCACGTCTACGATCACGACATTCGGGGCAGGTTCCGGACGGTTGAAGTAAACACACAAAAAAAAGCCCGCGCGGTGCGCGGGCTTTTCTAAATACCTGAAACGAACTCAGCCTTCGGCGGCCTGTTCTTCCTCGGCGGACTCTTCGGCCGGTGCCTCGGCGGCAGCGGGGCCGGCGACGGCGGCCAGGGTCTGGCGCTCAACCTCGCGCTCTGCTTCTTCGAGATCGTCGTCGGGCATGACCAGGATGCGGTTGCAGTAGGGGCAGGTGTGCATCCCTTCGCCGCGGGCGACGAGGTTGCCGGTCTGCGGCGGGATGTGCATGTTGCAGGCGCGGCACAGATCGCCGTCCACCATGGCCAGCGCGTAGGCCTGCAGGCCGCGGATGCGCTCGTATTTCTTGAGCAGGCTCTCGGGCAGGGCGGCAACGAGTTCCTTGCGCTGTCCGGCGCGGGCCTCGATTTCCTTGCTGGCCTGGGCCATGCGCTGCTCGATCTCGGCGATCTCGTCGGCGAACTCGGCGCGGCCGTCCTCGATCTCTTTTTCGATGTCGGCAATCTTGGTGCCCAGTTCCTCGATCTCCTCGCCGAAACGAAGGACCTCGTCCTCGACATTGGAGATGATTTTCTGGGAGGCTTCGAGCTCGCGCTCAAGGGCGCTGATCTCGCGCTCGGTGGTCAGGTTGGGCTGCTTCTTCTTGAGGCCCTCAAGATGAGCGTTCTCGTCGGTGAGGAAGGTTTCCTTCTGCTTGCGACTCTCCTCGATGCGGGTGCGGCGGCGTTCGAGGCCCGCGATCCGCTTGCGCTGATCGGCGAAGGCTTCCTCGATTTCCTCCAGACGCCGGGGGAGGTCGCGCAGATCGCGCTCCATGAGCGCGACGTGACGGTCGAAGATGTGAAGACGTTTGAGCTGCTCGATGGTTTCTTTCATATCACCTGTACAATCTGTAAAGGCCGCAAACGCCCGGCCGACATGGCAGCGGCGCGCTGCGACCCCCCTCAATCGAAGGTCCTACTTCTATTCGCCCGCCCGGGGGCGAGTCAAGTGCGCGAATTTCCAGAAGAAACACGGCAGCGCCCGCCGTGCGTTCATGCGCGGCACGGCGGGCGAGTGCATTGCGGATTGACAAAATATTATGAACATAATATTTTGATGCGCATGAGCTACCGGCCCGAGCACAAAGAGCGCACAAGAGAGCGAATCCTCGATTCGGCTGCGGACCTGGTGCGTGAGAAGGGTTTGGAGAAGACCAGCGTGGCGGAAGTCATGGGCCGCGCGGGTCTGACCGTGGGGGGGTTTTACTCTCACTTCAAGTCACGAGAACAACTGCTGGCCGAGGCGTTGATCCACGCCTTCGAGCTGCAGGATGAGCGCTTGTACAGCCGTCTTGCCTCACTTGAGGGCGAGGCGTGGAACAAGGCGATGGTGGGAACCTACCTCTCGACCTTTCATCGGGACCATCCCGAGCAGGGCTGCCCGTTTGCAGCCCTGATCTCCGAATTCCCGCGTGCGGGAAAACCGGTGCGCGCGATGATCTCGCGTGCCTACCAGGGGTGGGTGGCCATGCTGGCCGCGCGCCTTGGAGACAGGGACGAGGCGCTGGCGCTCAGCGCCTTGCTGGTAGGTGCGTTGACGCTCTCACGTGTTGCCGCCGGAACCGGAGAATCAAAAGAAGTGTTGCTGGCAGCCACCCGGATGGCGGGACGGCTGCTGGGCCAGGAGGGCAAGTGATGGGAGTGATCAACGGACCGGCGCAGGTCAGCGAGAATGCAAAGAACCTTCCCACTGTGTGCGTGCTGTGTTCGCACAACTGTGCGATGAGAGTCGACGTCGAGAACAACGAAATCACGAAAGTCCGCGCCGATGAATCAAGCCCGCTGACCAGGGGCTACAGTTGCAACAAGGGCTATCGCATCGCCTACTACGTCAACCACAAACAGCGCGTGGAATACCCCATGAAGCGCCGCGCCGACGGGAGTTTCGAGCGCATCTCCTGGGACCAGGCGATCACAGAGATTTCTTCGAAGCTCAAAGCGATCCGCGCCAGGCATCCGGGTCGCTCCGTGGCGCTTGCGGGAATCGGCGGACAGGGCAACCACATGGATGGGCCGTTTGCGATTCCCTTCCTCATGGGAGTGGGCAGCGACATCATCTTCAACTCGCTTGGGCAGGAGAAGACCCAGCACCCGCTCGTCGACGGATGGATGTTTGGCGCCTCACCGGAGAGTTTCCTGCACGCCGACGCCGAGCACGCGGAGTATCTGCTGATGCTGGGAACCAATCCGGTGGTGAGCAACCGGGGCGAGCGTGCCACTGAGACCATCAAGGAGCTTCGCCAGAATGAGGCGCGCACGCTCGTTGTCGTTGACCCGCGCCGGACGGAAACAACCCGGCGGGCCAACGCCCATCTTCGCATCAAGCCGGGCATGGACGTCTACTTCATGCTGGGGATGTGCGCGCACATCGAGCGCGAGGGGCTCACTGACAAGAAGTTCATCGGCAAGTACACCAAAGACTACGAGAAGCTGCGCCAGGTCCTGCGCGGGATTGATCTTGACGAGATGGCCGCGCGCACGGGGCTCGATGTCTCGGAGATCACCAGGACCGCCGAGGGTTTTGCGCGCGCAAAGTCCGCCGCGGTATTCATGGACCTGGGGGCCGAACAGATCCCGTACTCTACGCTCATGTCCTATCTCGTTCGCGTGCTCGTCCTCATGACGGGCAACGTGGGCAAGAAGGGCGGACAGGTCTTTCTCCCGATGTTCATGGCGAAGTCTCCCACCATGGCGAAGCCCGGGTTCCCCAAGGCGCTGGCCTCGGACATCCCGGCCATTCCCATGTTTTCGCCATTTGGCTGGCTCTCGCCGAACCTGCTTCCCGAGGAAATTCTCGTCGACCACCCGGCACGCATCCGCGCGCTCATTGTGGAGGGGGCCAACCCGCTTGTCAGCTACGCCGATTCCCAACTGCACCGCGAGGCGTTTAAGAAGCTCGACCTGCTGGTGGTGATCGATCCGGCCTTTACCGAGACCGCGCAGGTGGCCGACTACGTGCTGCCGGCGGCGGCCGGCTACGAGAAGTGGGAACACGCGGGATTTCCCAAGGGCTATCCCCATGTGAGCGCCCAGGTGCGCCCGCCCGTAGTGCGCGGCCCTGACGAGGCGCTGCCGGAAGCGGAAATCTACCACCGGCTTGCGCGGGAGATGGGCATTGCGCCCAAGGCTCCTCGGGCGCTCCACCTGCTCGCCAAGGGGGCGAGAAGTCCGCTCGGCGCGCCGCTCTATTTCGCCGCGCTTGGCTCCCTGGCGGCGATGCGCGGCGGAAGCGGGAAGGCGATCGCTGCCCGCTTCGTGTTCTGGCTCTACGAGACGCTCGGGCCGCTGCTTCCCTCGCCGCAGCTCGTGGCAATCTGGGGCATGGCTCACGCCTTTGCTGCCACGCGCAAGGCGGACGTGGTGCGCCAGTATTCCGAAGTGGCCCGGATGAAGAATCCCTTTGCCGTTGGAGAATTCCTCTTTCAGAAGATCCTCGATCATCCAGAGGG
>JAGRBM010000054.1 GCA_020434085.1 Chrysiogenia bacterium
ATCGTGGCCAAGAACCGCTCGGGCGCGACCAAGACCATTCCGCTGACTTTCCTCAAGGAATACACCACCTTCGTCGATTACACCGATGGAGGGGGCTACGGGGCCTCCGGGGGCAACTATGGCGGTGGCGGAAGCAGCAGCGGCGGAGGGGGAAGCTACGGCGGGGGCGATTCGGGCAGCTACGGCGGCGGAGCGGACTCCGGAGGCAGCTACGGGGGCGGCAGCAGCGGCGATCCGGGGCAGGAAATGGGCTTCTGAGAGCCTCGTTGATCCAAAAATCAATAGAAATTTCAGTGAGTTGAGTCACCCCGCGTTTGTAACAACTCCTTGACACGGGGCCCTGCTCCGGCTTAGATGGGGGCAAATGCGGTGGGTTTGGGGCGTCCCGAACCGCCGCGCTTATAATTTTTGCCCCTGGATCTCAGCGACGGCTTGAGCCGAAACCGCCTGCAGAGCTTCCGGTCACAAGGAATGACCCAGCATGTGGAATAAGGAAGTCGCTCTTTCGCTCGTCCCGCTCGCCGTTTTAAACGGCCTCATCATTGGCTCGCTATTCGTGTTCCTGGCCCTGCGCGCCCTCGGCATCGTCAAAAAAGAAGATTACATCGAAGACCACAAGCACCGCGCGACCGTGGTGCTCGGCTCCACCCTGCGTGAGTTCTGGCTGTGGTTTACAAGCCCGGTCGAGCGCACCCTCATCGCGCTTCGCGTCACCCCGAACCTGATCACGACCGTGGGTCTGCTGCTCTCGATGGTGGCAGGCGTGTTCTATTACATGGGCCACGTCGGCACGGCGGGCTACATGCTCATTCTCGGCGCCTGCTGCGACTACTTCGATGGCCGCGTGGCCCGCGCCACGAACCGTCAGACCCAGTCGGGCGCCTACTACGACGCCGTGCTCGATCGCGCCTGTGAGGGCGCGGTGCTCATGGGCATTGCGGGCTACTTCCAGCACACCGCGCTCGTCTTCATCCCCATGGTGGCGCTCGTCGGCTCGTTCATGGTCAGCTACACCAAGAGCAAGGCGGAGGCCATGGGCGTCAAGTGCGACCTGGGCCTGATGCAGCGCCCCGAACGGCTGTTCCTGCTGGCCAGCACCTCGCTCTTCGATCCCCTGGTGAAGTCCTGGGCCGTCAACCACGGATTCCCGGACGTGCACTATCTCATGCTCGGCGCGGTCGGCGTCATCGCGATCCTGACCCTCTACACGACCTATCAGCGCATCTCGCACAGCTTCCACGCCCTTGAGGAACGCGATGCGGAAGAAGCCGCCGACGTGGCTCCGCTGGAGCGCACCGCCAGCTAGCCGCTCTGAGCTCGACACCAAAAAGGCCCGCTTTTGCGGGCCTTTTTATTTTCCAGGGGGAAGGGCGGCTACCAGAAAATGAGCCCGGCATACCCCACAACGCGCTCGCGATCGCCGAAGGCATCGCCGCTGGTCGCGTAGGCTTCGAGCTCGCAGTGACTGGCACCGAGCGCTTTGACCGCCGAGATCATTGCCGTTGCCGGCAGGTAGCCGCACATGGTGATCCCCCTGGAACGGACCGTCTTGTAGAGACCGTCGGGATCGAGGGCGAGCATTTTGTCGATGGCCATGGCGTCGAGCTCGCGGGTGCGCGCGTCACTGAGATAGTGGTTCATGTCTGAGGAGGTGACCATCACCACCGGTTCGGGCCACTCGCGCACGAAGGCGGCGAGCTCGGCCCCCAGTTGGTGGCACTCAGCGAGGGACAGGCCGCCCAGGGTGATCGGGACGAAACGGGCGCCGGGGTTGCTCGCCTGCAGGAAGGGGAGTTCCACTTCGAGGCTGTGCTCCTGGAGATGGGCGGCGGTGTCGCTCTCCAGGATGCTGGAGTTCTCTACCAGCGTGGCCGCCGCTTTTTCGTCGACGGCGATTTCCCCAAGCGGGGTGCGCCAGCTGCCACTGGTCCAGACCGAGGCCCGGGTGCCCAGCCCCGTGTGGTTGGGGCCGAGCAAAAGATAAAGGGGAGCGGGCACGATCCGCGCAAACACGCGTCCGGCCACGCTCCCCGAAAACACATAGCCCGCATGAGGAACCAGTACTCCCTTCGCCTCGATCCGTCCCTTGTCCTCCCTTACCTCGCAGAATCTGGCGATTTCGCTGCGAAGCTCGGTTGGGTTGGCGGGATAGAACCTGCCGGCGACTGCGGGAGCCCGAATACTCATACGGGCTATTGTGGGGTTTCCCCCGCTATGCGGTCAACGCAGAAGAATTACTTCTTCTTGGCGGTCTTCCGCTTCGCAGTCTTGCGCTTGGCAGCCTTACGCTTCGGAGCCTTCTTGGCTGCCTTCTTCTTGGCGGCCTTCTTGCGCTTCGGAGCCTTCTTGGCTGCTTTCTTCTTGGTTGCCTTCTTGGCGGTCTTCTTCTTGGCGACCTTTCGCTTGGCAGCCTTGCGCTTCGGAGCCTTCTTGGCTGCCTTCTTCTTCTTCGGAGCCTTCTTGGCTGCCTTACGTTTCGTAGCTTTCTTCTTCGCTACCTTCTTCTTTGTTGCCTTCTTGGCGACTTTTTTCTTAGCCGCCGTCCGACGTTTACGAACTGCCATGAACACACGTCTCCTTTTGAGAGTAGAATTTGAAAAATAGTATACAGATGTAGTTTTTCATTGCAACACAAAATTCGATTGTGGCGTGACTCTTGCGAGCGCACTCGCCGACCGGGTACGCTTCGGCCTGATCGCAACCCAACGCATCGTCACGTCAGTCCGAAGCAAGTGCGAAGCCGATTGGCTCACTTCCAGCGGGGATCGAATGAGCGGAAATTCCGACAACCTTCGCAGCGGTGTCGACAGCGTGCTTGGTCCCGTCATCGATCGCCTGCGCAAGGAAGCCGAAGCGGATCTGCGCATCGCAAAAGAGGATTTTGCGCGGGAACTGGCCGAAATACGCCGTAAACAGCAAGCTGCGTTCTTTACGAGCTTCACGATCTTTGCCGTGATTTGCCTGGTTTTGCTCGGCGGAACATGGCTGACACTCGACCGAATGGGCACTGCAGCAAGCGAGCGCGCGCAGGGAGAGCAGTCGCGCACCGAGCGACTGGGGACCCTTGAAGAAGAGACCCGCGCGCGGCTCGACAGCCTGATTACCCTGGAACGGCGCCTGCGCGTGGAGCTGCTGGAGCAGGGAGAAAAAAAATCGCCGGAGGCCCCTGCAGCGGGCGAATCCGCCCCCGCGGGGGAGCAAAGCGAAGCAGCGGCCGAGTAGACGGGGGCCGCCCCCCGGTGATAGAGGTTAGAGACCGAGTATTTCGTCGACCCCGATGCGAGCAGGCAGCCGGCCTGCACGGATGATTGCCGCATGGGGGCGAAGGAGCCGAATCGATGGACGAGAAGAAGCGAAAGATCCTGCTGGTAGCCGGTGGCGTGGTGGCACTCATCATCCTCACGGTGATCCTCCTCTTTATTGTGGGAGGTGACGAAACGCCCCCCGTTCCCGATTCGGCGCCCGTGGCTGAAGTGCCCGAAGAGGACCTGAGTGCCGAGTCCGAGATGGCAAAGGCTGAGCCCGAGGACCTGGGCGCCGGGCTGATCGAGCGTCTGGAGCGCTACACCGTGCGCGATCGCGTGAGCCTGCAGTCCGTCGCGGCCCGCGACGACGTCTATGCCGACCAGTCCAGGTGGTGGGTGCTGTTTGCCGCCAATCCCGGCGCAGTGCGCTACCTGTTCAAGGACGAGTTCGGCAACTGGGTGGCGGTGGTCAATCCCGGGAGCACGCTGGAGATTCCCGAGCCCCGCGAGGTTTCCGCCTCCGAACAGGCAAATCTGCGCAAGGGATTCAATGCCTTCGCCGTCCAGTTCGGCAGCTATTCCGAACGCTCCAATGCCGACGACCTGATGGGCCGCCTCAAAGAGGGCGAGCCCACCATGGACTTCTATGAGTCCCCGCTGACGGTGGACGGAATTCCCCGCATTCGCATCCGCGCCGGCCTGTTCTCGCGCTGGGGCGACGCAGAGGAATACGGCCGCCGCATCGACCAGCGCTACGACGAGGTCAAGGACTACTACGTCGTGGCAGTCCCCAGCCGGGAAGAGTCCCGCGTCAACGGGATCCTCGCGGGCATCTATCAGTAATTGGTATTTCGAGGGCAGGCTTGGGCGCTTGCTCGTGCAAATTGCTCGAAGGGCGAGGCATCTGCCTCGCCCTTCTTCGTGAATCAGTAGCAGTTGAGGCAATCGCGCCGAGTCAGACCCGCTCCATCGGCTCGAAGAGTCGTTTGTACTCTTCCATCGCGAAGCGGTCGGTCATCCCGGCCACGTAGTCGCACACCGCGCGCTCGATTCCCTGGGATTCGCTGCGGCTGAGATAGGCCTCGGGCAGCAGGCGGGGGTGTTCCAGGTAGACCGGAAAGAGTGCCTCCAGAATCTTTCGACACTTGATCCGCATCCGCTCGACCCGCGGGTGCATGTAGAGGTTCTCCATCAGGAAATCCTTGAGCTGGCCGCGTGCCCGGTTCACTTCTTCGGGGTAGCCGATGAGGATCTTCCCGTGGGCATGGACGTCGTCGAGGCTCTGCACCCCGGAGTCCTGGATGAGCTTCTCGCTGTGGGAGACGAGCTCGTGCATCAGGTAGCCGATCAGGCGGCTGATCGCATTGTAGCGTCGCTGCTTTCCGGCGACCTGGCCGTGTTCGGCCTTCACTTCCTTGAGCATTTGCGCCCACAGGGGAACCTCGGCGATGAGCTGCTCCTCACTGACCAGGCCCGACTCGATGCCGTCGTCGACATCGTGGTTGAGGTAGGCGATCTCGTCGGCGAGGTCGATGAGCTGGGCTTCGAGCGTCGGGACCGTGCCGGGCTCGAGCACGCGGGCGCGCCGGGTATCGGCAATGGGCTTGTCGTGGGAGTGTTTGAGGATTCCCTCGCGCGTCTCCCATGTCAGGTTGAGGCCGGGGAAGTTGGGGTAGCGCTCCTCGAGCTCCTCGACGATGCGCAGCGACTGGTAGTTGTGCTCGAAACCGCCCGCTTTTGCGGCAAGCCGGTCGAGCACGTCCTCGCCCGCGTGACCGAATGGCGGGTGCCCCATGTCGTGGGAGAGGGCGAGCGCTTCGGCCAGGGCTTCATTGAGTCCCAGGCGCCGGGCCACCCCGCGGGAGATCTGCGCCGCCTCGATCGTGTGGGTCAGGCGCGTTCGGTAGTAGTCGCCCTCGATGTTGATGAAGACCTGGGTCTTGTATTCGAGCCGTCGAAAGGCGCCGCAATGGATGATGCGGTCGCGGTCGCGCTCGAAGTCGGGGCGCACGTCGCGGAAGCGCTCTTCGTGGGCGCGCCCCCGGGGGGAGGGGCTGGACACCGCGTAGGGGGCCAGCTCTCCGGTCTCTCGGTAGTAGGGCATCTAGTTCTTCTTTGCCGGCGCGGGCAGGTGCTTGAGCAAGTTGCGGATGGTCGAGCGATCGGGATCGGTATCGGGCGCGACGCGCAGATACTCGCTGAAAGAATTGGCCGCATCCTGCAGTTCATCGCGGTTGTAGTAGAGCGTGCCCAGGTTGTAGTGGGCCTGGAACAGCGTAGGGTCGGCCGCCACGGCCTGCCGGTAGTATTCGATGGCGACGGAGGGCTCGCTGTCCTGTTTCTCGAGCGCGGCGTTGTACCACTCGCGGGCGCTCCAGCCGCGCTGCGCGGGGGCGGGGGTAAAGCTCACGTCGGCTCCGGCGAAGGCCTCCTTGGCCAGCCGTGATTCTGCGTCGGAGATATAGCGTTTGACCGCCGGCACGTCCGGGTCGCTCGGCGAGAGCTGGGTGAATGCGCGCAGGTGCTCGATGGCCACATCCCACTCGTCATGCTTGTAGGCGATCAGGCCCAGGTTGAGCCGGGCGCGCGCGAAATCCGGGTCGTAGCGCACGGCCTTTTCGTAGTGGCTGCGCTCTTCATCGGAATCATCTCCCAGACGGACCCCCAGATTGAATTCCTGCACTGCGGCGCGCTGGCGCTCTTTCTGGCTCATTCCGGCGATCTTGGCCTCGAGCGGATCGGGCTCGGGTGCCGGCGCAGCGGGTTCGGGCTCGGGCTTCTTCTCGGCGACGGGCTCCTCCTTCTTCTGGAACCCGCCCAGCACCAGCGTGCGGACCTTCTCGCCCAGGGCGTCCTGGACCTCGATCATATCCTTGCCGGTGAGTTTGAGCTTGTAGAGCTTTTCGTCCTCGACGGAGGCAATCATCACGTTGAGGCGGAAGGTGTCGGCGCCCTTCTGGTAGGTGCCGAAGACGACCCACTGGGAGAGCATCACGGTGCCAAGGCGCACGGCGTCCTTGGGACTCAGCGGTTTGGCCGGATCGAGCACCATGGCCCGCTTGAGGGCCTCCTCGGTATCGGCGCGGGTCGGCACGCTGATGCGCTTTCCATCGTGGAGCTCGAATACCAGCGAGTCGGCCATGGCGGTGCCGATGTCGGCCGGTGAGGCTGCCGTGGCAGGGTGAAAGCGCACGATCGCGACGGTTACCGCCTCGGCCGCCTCGGCGCGCGAGCCGAGCGGGAGGGCGAGGGAGATGAGCGCGAGTGCGCACAAGATGGCGATGCGAGCGGTCTTGAAATCAAACATCCGTGGATGACCCTGCTTTGTCTGGCGTATGTTGCCCAAATCTCATATATTTTTAGGCAGTTAGGCGGCTTCCCACAAGCCCGAAGTGGTTTTGGCTGCCCCGGCGGTCTGGAGGGCTTTCTCCAGCCCACCTGAATGCAGGGAACGAGGCGCATGTTTCAGCGAATCAAGGACGATGTGACCACCGCGCTCCGGCGCGATCCGGCCGCCCGCACGTGGGTGGAGGTGCTCCTTACCTATCCGGGGGTTCATGCGCTGCTCTTTCATCGCCTCTGCCACTGGCTCTGGAACCACGGGGCCAAGCTCACGGCTCGTTTTCTCGCTCACATCTCGCGCCTGCTCACGGGCATCGAGATCCATCCGGGCGCGACCATCGGCGCGCATTTCTTCATCGACCACGGCATGGGCGTCGTCATCGGCGAGACCACCGAGATCGGCGACAACGTGACCATCTATCACGGCGTCACCCTGGGCGGAGTCTCCACCCACCGCGGCAAGCGCCATCCCACCATTGAAGACAACGTGGTGATCGGCACGGGCGCGCGCATCATGGGACCACTCACCATCGGCCACAACTCGCGCGTGGGGGCCGGCTCGGTCGTCATCGCCGACGTGCCGGCCAATGCCACGGTTGTGGGCGTGCCCGGCCGCGTCGTCATGCGCGAACACCTGCGCGAGGGCGATGATGTCGATCTCGAACACAACATCCTGCCCGATCCCGAGGGCCAGGCCCTCGATGCGCTCTCGAAGGAAGTGCAGGAACTGCGCAAGCGCCTCGAACAGATCGAAAAGGCCGCCGGTTCCGCGCCGGAGACATCCGGCGATGACGCGAAGAAGCGCGCCTCGGGTTCCTGATCTATGGACGAGCGTTCCTACTTCGACCACGCAGCCAGCTCGCCGGTAGTACCCGGCGTGACCGACGCCGTGCGCGCGGTGCTCGAGGAGGGCTGGGGCAATCCCTCCAGCGCCCACTTCGAAGGCCGCCGGGCGCGCCGCCGGATCGACGAAGCGCGCGAGAGCGTCGCCGCACTGGTGGGCTGCGAGCCGGGGGACGTCGTCTTCACGTCCGGTGGCACCGAGTCCAATGCCCTGGCAGTGGGCGGGATGCTCGCAGCGGCCGATCCCGGCGCGCCTCTGGTACTCAGCACGGTGGAACACTCCTCGGTCAGCCGCCTGGCAGAGCGCGCCGCCGACGCGGGCAGGGCAGTGCTGCACGTGGGCGTCTCGCGTGAGGGGGAACTCGATCTGGCTGCACTCGACCGGGCGCTCCAGAGCAAGCCCGGCCTTGTCTCCATCATGAGCGCCAACAACGAGACGGGAACGATTTTTCCCATTGAAGAAATCGCAGCACGCTGCCGCGCCGCCAATGCGCCATTGCACAGCGATGCGGTCCATTGTCTTGGGAAAAGCGAAACGCCGCTGGCCCGGCTCGGCGCCGACGCGCTGAGCCTCTCGGCCCACAAGATCGGCGGCCCCCAGGGCGCGGGCGCGGTGATTCTGGGCAAATGCGTGGCGATCAAGGACGTGCTGGGCGCCGGCAACCACGAGCGCGGGCTTCGCGGCGGGACCGAGAACCTGCCGGGGATTGTCGGTTTCGGCGTGGCCGCGCGTTACTGGACCGAAAACGGCGAAAGCCTGCGCGGGCATCTGCGCGAAACCGGCCACGCGGTGCGTGCGATTCTGGCGGCCATCGAAGGCGCGCAGATCCTCGCCGAGGGCGCGCCCGGTTACGCGAGTACCTGCTCAGTGATGGTGGGCGGAATTTCCGGGGAGGCGCTGCTCCAGGCGCTGGACCTTGAGGGCATTTCCGTGAGCATGGGAGCCGCCTGCAGTTCGGGGGCGCTCGAGCCCTCGAAGCCGCTGCAGGGCATGGGCTACGCGCGCGAGGAAGCGGCCTCGGCTGTGCGTTTCTCCGTCGGATGGAATACCAGCGCCGAAGATGTCACCCGGCTCGGCAGGATTCTGCCTGCAATCGTCGAGCGGCTGCGCGGCGCAGGTCGCGCCCGGCAGCAGCGACTTAACCGCGCAAGCGGTTGAACTTTCGGACCTCCACAGCCTAAAGTCTCTTCCAATTATGGCATCTGTTGTACTAGGCATTGATCTGGGGACCACCAACACCTGCGTGGCCGTATGGGAAGCGGGCAAGCCCCGTGTGATCTCTTCGGTCGACGGGACGAACACGATTCCCAGCGCCGTCGCCCTCACCGATAGCGGCGAGTGGCTCGTGGGCTCGGCGGCCCTGCGCCAGAGGGTGGCCAAACCCACGCGCACCGTGACGGAGGCCAAGCGCCTGCTCGGACGTGGCGCCGACGAGATCGCCAGGCTCCAGCCGATCTATCCCTTCACGCTCGCCCCCCACAAGGGGAACGTCGGCGTGAAGATCGGTGAGAAGGAATACTCGATTCCCGAGCTCTCGGCCGTGGTCCTCGATCATGTCAAAGAGCGCGCCGAAAAGGTGCTCGGCGTTCCCATCAAGGAAGCCGTCATCACGGTGCCCGCCCATTTTAATGAGCGCCAGCGCCAGGCCACCCGCGACGCCGGCCTGATCGCCGGGCTCAAGGTTCGCAAGATCATCAGCGAGCCCACCGCCGCGGCGGTCGCCTACGGCATGGGCCGCGGCGAGGGCAAGAAGGTCCTGGTCTTCGACCTTGGCGGTGGCACCTTCGACGTGACGGTCATTCACGTCAAGGACAAGTCCTTCAAGGTTCTTGCCACCGGCGGTGATGCCAAGCTCGGCGGCGCCGACTTCGATACGCTGCTCGTCGATTTCCTGGTGGACCAGTTCATCAAGCAACATCCGGGCGTGGATCCCCGCCAGGTTCCCGAGAGCCTCTCGCGTCTGCAGGAAGCGGCCGAGAAGGCCAAGTGCGAGCTCTCCACCACGGTGCAGAGCCCCATCAATCTGCCGTTCATCGCGGTGGTCAACGGCCAGCCCGCGCACCTTGAGACCACTGTCAACCGCGCCTTCTTCGAGCAGCTTGCCCATCCGCTCATCGCCCGTTGCATCACTGCGATGAAGAACACGCTCGGCGACGCCAAGCTCAAGTTCATGGACATCAACGAAGTGCTGCTCGTGGGCGGCATGACGCGCATGCCGAAGATCGCGGCGGAGGTGCAGACCCTCACCGGCAAGCCCCCCTCGAAGGGAATCAATCCCGATGAGGCGGTGGCCGTGGGCGCCGCGACGGTGGGGCAGTGGATTGCCGAGGACGCCAAGCAGGAACTCATCGACGTGGTACCGCTGCCGCTCGGACTCACGCTCTCGGGCGGTCGCTTCGGCGTGCTCGTGCAGAAGAACACCCCGCTGCCGGTGAAGGTGACCAAGCCCTACACCACCTCCAAGGACAAGCAGCGCAAGATCAAGATCCACGTCCGCCAGGGCGAGAGTGAAGAGGCCAAGGAGAATATCCTGCTCGGCGCGTTCAACCTGATCCTCGCCGACGAGCAGCCCAAGGGAAAACCCAAGATCGAGGTGACCTTCGAACTCGACAAAGACGGCATCCTCAACGTCACGGCCGAGGACAAACAGGCCGGCAAGCGCGGCAAGGTGCTCATTCGTCCCCAGGAAGACGAAGCCATCGGCATCGAGGAAGAGATCCGCAAGGCCGAGGTCGATACCGCCGCATTCGACAAGGCGAAAAAAGAACTGGCCGCGGTCGAGGGCCTCTTCGCCCAGCTCGGCGGCGGCATTTCCGGTGCCGAGCGCGCCGACATCGACGGCAAGCTCCGGGCGCTTCGCAGCGCCATCGTCGAGCAGAACCTGCCCGAGGTAAACAAGCTCCTGCCCGAGGTCACCCAGCTCGGCGCCGCCCACATGGCCAAGCTCCGCGGCGGGTGAGAGGGCGCAGAAACCTTTCTCATGGAATGTGTAAAACCGCCAGCGGTGATCTATACGATCGGTATCGTAATGCTTTTGCTTGGCATTGTTCTCCTATGGAGTTCCAATGGTTTCGCGAAAACGGCCGCACGGAATTTGGTCATTCAGGCTCGTTGTTATGCACCGATCGGTTGGATAATTCTGGCTGTCTCGATTGTTACCCTTGGCTTCAACCTAGTTGTTCAGCCCTTTCTCAGCAGCCCATTTCTTCTCCTCGGGCCGGTCGGGCTGGGCTTGTTTTTGATAGTTGCAGGAAGCGGTGTGGGGCGGCGGTGGCTGGAACTATCTAGTGAGTCAATCAGGGGTTGGTATGCTTTCAGCTACACTCTAGGTGGGGTTGGCCTAGTAATAATGGGAGTCGTAGTGGTGGTATTGGCTTCAGAGTGCTAGTTGGCTTGCGCCTCGCCCGGCTTTCCTTCTTTTTACCACCCAGCGCAGACATACTTGTGCAAAGCGGCCAGCAGGACGCCAATATACCCCAGATTCCCCCCTCCTTGCGCTTATCCGCGCCAGCGTGCTAGGAAAGGGCCCTCCGGGCGCTCCCTGAAGCCAGAGGCGCGCCCTGCACATAAATACCGTAGACAGGTTTTAGAATTCTCATGGCGAAGAAGAAGTCGAACAAGAGCGACCGCGAAGCAATTTTGAAGCACCTTGAAAGCCGCGTGGAGACTGCCAAGAAGTCCCTCGCCGCCGTTGAGGACAAGTCCGAAGGCAATCCGGCCGCCCGCGAGGCGCGCAAGCGCCTCAAGCGCGCCCAGCGTGCAGTGGCCAAGCACAACAGCTACCGCGGCAAGACGCTGGCCAGGCAGGCCGAGATCGCCGCGCAGAAGGCCAAGGACGCCGAGGCTTCCGCGCCGGCTCCTGCCGCTGAAGCGCCCGCTGAAGAAGCCGCTGCCGAGTAACCCTCGGCCGGTTTCGGCGCTTTGGGCGCCCCCCGGCGCGTAGCGCATTTCGCACCTCATCCATCCCCAGAATCGGGAAATGGTTTCGTGACGGGTTTTCCCTGCGCTTTGGTCGGGGTATATCCATTCCATGCTTCCTCGGTTCAACATCTTTGTCGAATGGCTCTGCCGCTGGTACCTCTCGCGGGTGTCGGTGAGCCAGCGCTTTCTCTCGAAATCCCGCGAGCTGCGTGAATCGGGCACCGTCTTCTACGTCGTTCGCGACCGCAGCTATCTCGAAACCCTGGCGGCCAACTATCTGTTCCGCACCCACGATGTGCCGCTGGTTCCCTTCGCCGGGAATTTGAGGCTCTGGCGCTTCGGCCCATTGGCCCGCCTGCTGGGGATGGCACGCGACGGGCTGCTGCGCGTCCTTCGTCTGGCGCCGGGACGAACGAAATACCGCGAGCGCCTCCAGCGCGTGGTTCGTCGCCAGGAAAACGGGCTGATCTTTCTCAAGCGTGGCAAGACCGTCCTCTGGGAATTCTTCGAGGGCAACGACCCATTCTCCATCCTGCTCGAAGAAGCCCGCTACACCTCCCGCCCGCTCTACCTGCTTCCGCAGTTCATGATTCTCGATATGACGCCCACGCCGACCAAACCGCACGTCGGCACGCGGCTCTTCGGCAGCGCCGATGAACCGAGCGTGCTGCGCAAGATGTGGCAGGTGCTCAAGGCCTCGCGCAGCTCCAAGCTCGAATGCGGCGACCCCGTCTGCGTGCAGGAGTTTCTGCAGGCCAACCCGGGCCTCTCCGAAGGCGACCTGGTGCGCAAGCTCAAGCTCGCCCTGCTGGAGGAATTCGAGGCCGAGCGCAAGGTCTTCGCCGGGCCGCGCCTTCGCAGTCGCCTGGATCTCAAGAGCGAACTGCTGCGCGCCCCCCAGCTCTATGACTTCATGCTCGCGCAGGCTGAGCGCGAGGGGACGACCAAGGAAGAAATTCTCAAGCGCGCCGACAAGATCATCGAAAAGATGGCCTCCGACCCGGTGCTGGCCTACGCGCTCGCGCTCAAGCACGTGCTGTTCTGGGGCCTCGACAAGACCTACGAGAGCGTGCAGATCGACTACGAGGGGCTGGAGCGGGTAAAAGCCGCGCTCAAGCGGGGGCCGGTCATCCTGCTGCCCAACCATTCGAGCCACGTGGACTACCTGCTGATCTCGTGCCTGTTCAATCAGGAGCATTTGCAGCTCCCCCAGATCGCGGCCGGCGACAACCTGACCTTCTGGCCCATGGGCCACATCTTCCGAAAGAGCAGCGCCTTCTTTATCCGGCGCAGCTTCCGCGGCGACCGGCTCTACACGCAGGTCTTCGATACCTACCTGACGTATCTACTCAGTGAGGGATTCGCCATCGAGTTCTTCATCGAGGGAACCCGATCGCGCGCGGGCAAGTTGCGACAGCCCCAGTTCGGGATGCTCTCGCGCATGGTGGCCAGCTACTTCGAGGGGCACGCCCCCGGGCTGACCTTCATTCCCGTCGGCATGGACTACGAGCGCATCTTTGAAGAGAACACCTACCGGCGCGAGCAGCAGGGCGCGGCCAAGAAGAAGGAGAGCGCGACCTCTCTGCTTTCCCTGCCGCGCGCGCTCAATGAACCGCGCGGCCACATGTATCTGCGTTTCGGCCAGGAAATCGACATGGAGGATTTCTGCCGCGAGAGTGGGCTCAACGTCTCGGCCGCCAACGGGCGCCGGGAAGTGACCCGCAACCTGGGCGTCGAGATCCTCCACCGCATTCAGGACGCCCGCACCGTGACGGCCACCGCGCTGCTCACGGCGGGGATTTTGACCGAAGCGCACGCCACCCTGGGCCATTCCGAGGCCGTGCGCCGCGCGCTGTTCTTCCGTGAAGTGCTCGCCTCGCGCGCCATCAACATGGGCGTGGGCGTGAGTCCCGCCGATTCCGACGCCCAGGTCGGCGAGGCCATTGCCGCAGCGGCCGGCCGCCTCATCACGGCCGAGGTGCTGTCCCTGCAGGCGCAGGACGGCGAGGACGTCTACTCCGTTGTGCCCGAGCAGTATCTGATTCTCGATTACTACCGCAATTCGCTGGTGAACCCGCTCGTCGACCTCTCGCTGGTGGCGCACCTGATGCACGGGCGCGAGGGGCAACACGTTGCTGCCGACGATTTGCGCCGCGACTTCGACTTCCTGATGAACGTCCTCCAGAAGGAAGTTGTTACCCGGTTCACGGACCTCGATCAGGCCGTGCAGAAATTGCTGGAGATGGGTGTGGTGCGCGGAAGCACGGAAGCTCTGGAAGTAGCCGATGAAACCGCGCTGCTGCTGCTCTCGGGCCTCACACGGGCGATTCTCGATGGCTATCTCTGCGTGGCCAGCGCATTCTCGACGCTGGCGGGCGAGCCCATCGACAAGGTGGCGCTTCTTGAGCTGCTGGAACTCGAGCAGCAGAAACTCCACGAAGCAGGGCGCATTTCCCGCGACGATCTGCTGACCGTCTCGCTGCGCGATCAGGCCTTTGACATGATGGTGGACACCGCCATGCTCGACCGGCGCGAACAGCGGGGTGATGACGATGGACGCAAGTCAGTGGAATATGCGGTAAAGAATGCCGACGCGGTGGACGAGGTCTTTGCCCGCCTGGGCGCGATCCTTCAGCGCAGCCCGCTTCGCGCCCCCGAAATCAGCGAGCAAAAAACGGAGGCGGAACCGGCTCGGGTTCGTCTGCAAGGATGATGTCGTAGGTCTCCAGCAGCGTGCCCACCGAGAAGCGGTAGGTCGCGATGGAGTTGTTGTAATCGGCAATGGCGCGCTGGTAGGCGCTGCGTGCGGTGTTGGCTTTCTCTTCCTGCTCCAGCACATCGAAGCTCGTCGAGAGCCCCACCTCATAGCGGCGGCGCTCGGCCGCCAGGTTTTCCTCGGCCAGCTCCTGCCCGACTTCGGTCGTGCGAATGCGCTTGGCATTGGTCAGCACGTCGCGCATCGCGCGGCGCACCTGCATGAGAATCTCCGTGTCGTGAATCTTGAAATTCTCCAGCGCGAGCTGCTGGTCGAGTATGGCCTTGCGCAGCTTGGCCTGCGTCTCGCGCGAGCCGAGCGCGATGGAGAAGGTGGCACTGACCTTCCAGTAGGGGGTGTCGGCATCGAAGATCTGTTCATAGGTCCGACCGAATTCGCCGCCGAACTGGGTGTTGAGCGGAATGGCGTTGATCGAGGTCGACTTGGGCGCCACATCGCCGGCAAGGCCCACCAGGCCGCCCTCCACGCTCAGGTCGAGCTGGGGGAGCTTGGCATTGCGCGCCAGCCGCGAGCTGATGTCCAGATTCTCATAGGTCAGGCGCGCGATCTCGTAGTCCGGGCGGCGGCGGCGGGCGAGCTGAATCGCCTCGTCGGCGCTGGGCAGGACCGTCTCGGTTTCACCTTCATCGACCAGCTCGATCTTCGCATTGAGCTGTTCATTGTTCTTGGTCAGGCCCAGGATGCGCTTGAGGTTGTCCTCGGCAAGGCCGACCTGGTTTTCGGCAATGACGACGTTCTCTTCGCGGCGGGCCGCGCCCTCACGCGCCTGGGTCAGGGCGATGGGCGGGTCGAGCTTGACGCGCACGCGGTTCTCCGCGATGCGCACCAGGTCAGTTGCCACCTTGAGCGAGTCGCGCTGGTTGTTCAGGTTTTCCAGGGCGTAGGCCAGTTCCCAATAGGCCTGAATCACTTCCAGAATTCGCTCGGAAATCTCGATGTTGAACTGCTGGGCGGAGATCTTGCGCTGGGTGCGCGCGATCACCACGTTGCCCATGTTCACGCCGAGGCCAAAGCCCTGCAGCAGGGGCTGGGTCAGCTTGGCGTTGACCGTAGTCTCGTACTGGGGCGAGAGCAGCACGAAGCCGCTGGTACTCTCGGAGCGCTGGTTGGTGACGTTGAGCGAATACTTCGTGCCGGTCGAGAGCGCGCCCGAGAGGGCGAAGTTCAGATCAAAGGTCTTTTCATCGACGATCGGGTTGGTCGGATTGAACAGGTTGGGCTGGGGCGTCGTCGAGTCCTGGTAGGCGGTGGTCACGCTGAAGATGGGATCGAAGCGCCCCAGGCTCTGGGTCACGTCGGCGACGGAGCGATCGAAGTCGATCCGGCTGATCATAATCTCTTCATTGTTGTCGAGGGCCAGCTCGATTGCGCGCGCCAGGTTGAGCGGCAGGCGCGAGCCGGCGTCCGAGAACACGCTTTGCTTGCTGACCGGAGCCTCGGTCGCCGCCTCGGCTGCCACTTCACTCGCGGGCTCGTTCGAAGCGGGATCGGCCGCGCTTTCCTGCGCCGCGACGGGAGCGGCGATGACAAGCAACGCAAACCAGAGCAGAACTGCCGGAAGTCGTTTCAAGGGATGGGTTGTCCTTCCTGGGCAAGAGGCGCCGTAGCGCCGATTGCTGGTGTGAGGGGCCGGTCGCCTCTGTTGCGTCCGCAGGGGCCTCAACGCGGCCACACGGTAACAAGCCACGGGCCCCCGGGCAAGGAGGCTGCCCGGCACTGGCCAGTGTTTGGCGAAGCGGGCTAGAGTCCCCGGCGCAATGAGTGTGATCTCCACCGTGAACCTTCTTCAGCGCGCCCGCGAAAGCGGCCGTCCGCTGGTGCTCGCCCATCGCGGCGGGCGGCACCTTTATCCCGAGAACACGCTGGAGGCCTTCTCCCGCTGCTTTTCCGACGGTGCAGAGGGTGTGGAGCTGGACGTTCGTTGCACGCGCGATGGAAAAGTGGTCGTCTTCCACGATGCCGAGCTCGAAACGCTGACCGATGGTCAGGGTCGGGCCTCCCACAAGAGCTGGGAAGAGATCCGAACCATTCGGGTACGAAACCACCAGGGCGACTTGACCGATCAGACGATTCCGCGTTTCGAGGAAGTGCTCGAAGCGCTGCCGGTGGATGGTTTTCTCAACGTCGAGATCAAGTTCGAGCGTGGCAGCTATCCCGGGAATTCTTCGCTCCCGCTGGTGCGGCGCACGCTGGAAGTCCTTCGCGGCGAGAGCGCGTTCGGAGAGCGGCCGGTCATCATCAGTTCCTTTTCCATGCAGGTGAACCTGCAACTGCGCGCGCTGGCGCGTGACTTCGCGCGCGGTTACCTGTTCGAACAGCGCTGGGGCGTGCCGCGCTACCGGCGCATCGGCGACCGGCTGCTTGCGGCCCACGCGCTCCATCCGGCAAAAGAACTCGTCAGCGACGAACTCATGGCCGCCGCGCGCCGCGCCGGCCGCGAGGTGGCGGTGTGGACCGTCAACGAGCCCGATGACATGCGCCGCCTGGCGCGCATGGGGGTCGGGGCGCTCATCACCGACCGGCCCGACATTGGGCGCGAGGTGGTCGATTCGCTCGGGCAGGGCGGGGGGCGCGCATGAGCGGCGGCAGCGACTGGCTGGGCCGTCTGGCGCGCCCGCTCGAATCGGCCTCGCAGAACGACTTCCGCGCGCTCCCGCGCGTGCGCGATCTGGGCAAGGCGATTCTGAACATTCTGCAGAACGCTCCCGAAGAGACCGGCGGCGGCGCCGAGCAGTTTCGAGAGCGCATGGCCGCGCTCTTTGGCGACTTCGACACGCTGCCACTTCCGGTGCGGCGCGACCGGGTGGCGCGCGCGTTAAAGCTCATCACCGAGGCGCGCCAGCAGAACCTCTGGCCCGAGAGTGCGCAGAGCAAAAACGACTCAAAGAGCAAGGAATCCGCCACGCCCGATGGCAGCGGCAAGGTTCCGCCCGAACCCGCCCCGCGCGAGGCGGAGCTTGCGCGCAAGGCCGCCCGCGCTCCCGAGGGGGACCTGGCCCGCGCGCTCAGCGAGCTCGATACCGATGTCACCTATGTGAAGGGCGTGGGCCCGCGGCTCGCGCAGGTGCTGGGAAAGCTGGGCATCGAAAAAGTCGGGGACCTGCTCTGGCACCTGCCGCATCGCTACGAGGACCGGCGCGACGTGCGCAAGATCGCCGAGCTCAAGGGCGGCGAGAGCGCGGTGGTGCGCGGCAAGATTCTTGGCGCCGGCCGTGCGGGGCGGCGCGTCTACGAGGCACTGCTCGGGGACGAGACCGGGACGATCTCGCTCAAGTGGTTCCGTTTCAATGAAAAGCAGCTCCGCGATCGCCTGGAACGCGGCGAGGAAGTCTTTGCCACCGGTGAGGTGAAGAGCTTTCGCGGCAAGCTGGAGATGACCCATCCCGAGCTCGAGAGCGCCCTCGACGATGAAGAAGACGGCGGCCGCGAGGCCATCGTGCCCGTCTATCCGCTCACCGAGGGGCTCCACAACAGGCGGATCCGTACGATTGTCGGCAACGCCCTCGACAAGTTCGCTCCCTACATGCTCGACGCCGTGCCAAACTCGCTCATGGGCGAGCCCCTTCCCACGCTGGCCGACTCGCTGCGAGAGCTGCACCGCCCCGACGCGGGCAACGACCTGCAGCGCCTCAAGGCGCAGGCCACGCTCTACCACCAGCGTCTTCGCCTGCAGGAGGCCTTCTATCTGCAGATGGGCCTGGTGCGCAGCAAGATGGAGCAGGCGGCAGAGCAAGCCCCAGCCTTTGATCCCGAGCCCGAGCTGCTGCAAAAGCTCATGGCTGCGCTGCCCTTCAAGCCAACCGGCGCGCAGCAACGGGTGATCGCGGAGATCGCCGGCGATCTCTCAAAGCCGCGGGTGATGAACCGCCTCCTTCAGGGCGACGTGGGCAGTGGCAAGACCGTCGTCGCCGCCGCAGCCGCCAGCATCGCCATTGCCGGCGGCGCGCAGGTGGCGCTGATGGCGCCCACGGAAATCCTCGCAGAGCAGCACTACCGCAGCCTCAAAGCCCTGCTGGAGGGACTCGGTGTGCGTGTTGCGCTGCTGACGAGCTCCCAGAAAGTCTCGACCACCGCGGTCAAGCCCGCCCGCGTGCTC
The DNA here is from genome assembly GCA_020434085.1 of Chrysiogenia bacterium. Classification (NCBI taxonomy): domain Bacteria; kingdom Pseudomonadati; phylum Chrysiogenota; class Chrysiogenia; species Chrysiogenia bacterium. The sequence continues at coordinate 18,225 of JAGRBM010000054.1, forward strand.
CATGACATCAGCGTGGGCGCGGCGGATCTGGTCGTGGGAACCCACGCGATCATCCAGGACCAGGTGAAGTTCAAGAACCTGGCCCTGGCCATCATCGATGAGCAGCACCGCTTCGGCGTCGCCCAGCGTGCCGATCTTCGCGACAAGGGCGAGCACGTCCACTTCCTCGTGATGACGGCGACGCCCATTCCGCGAACGCTGACCATGACGATCTATGGCGACCTCGCAGTCTCGCTGCTCGACGAAATGCCGCCGGGAAGAACGCCGGTCCACACGCGGGTCTATCCGGCCAAGGGGCGCGCCGAGGTCTGGCGGCTCGTTGAGCGCGAGCTCGCCGAGGGGCGGCAGGCCTACGTGGTCTATCCGCTGGTGGCCGAGTCGGAGAAAATGGACCTGCGCGACGCCATCGCCGCGGCCGAGGAACTCCAGAACGAGGTGTTCAAAAATTACCGCGTGGGCATCGTCCACGGGCAGATGAAGAGCGCGGAAAAGGATGACGTCCTCCGCCGCTTCCGAGACGGGGAGGTCCACGTGCTCGTCTCCACCACGGTGATCGAGGTGGGCATCGACGTGCCCAACGCCTCGGTCATGGTGATCGAGCATGCCGAGCGCTTCGGGCTCAGCCAGCTCCACCAGCTTCGTGGCCGGGTAGGGCGCGGCGGGGGGCGATCCTACTGCTACCTGGTGGGCGGCGCCGGAGTTCATGCCGATGCCAACGCCCGGCTCAAGGTGATGGAGCAGGTGAGCGATGGATTCGTGATCGCCGAGGAAGACCTGCGCCTTCGCGGCCCCGGAGAGTTTATGGGTACGCGCCAGAGTGGCCTGCCCGAGTTCCGCACCCTCGATCTGGTGCGCGACCGCGCCATCATCGCGCGGGCGCGGCAGGCGGCCGAGGAAATTTTCGCCGACGACCCGCAGCTCCAGCGCCCCGAGCACCGCGCCCTGTCCTGGGCGCTCACCCACCACTGGAAGCGGCGCGGTCGTTTCGCCCGCGTGGGTTAAGAATCCCTTCCCTGCTTCCCTCTCCCGGCGGGAGAGGGACAAGCGCGGCGAGGCCGCGCTTGGGCGAGGGGGAAAAGCTGGTTGCGGCGCTCCACCCCCTTTCGCATGGGACCGAATCGTATTACCATCAGCGCCCTTTAACGGTCCGGTCGGCGACAAAGAGCGCGACCGGCAATGGTGAGACCCATGTCACGCAACGATGAATTTTACAGAGTGTCCCGGCTGCCTCCTTACGTGCTTTCCGAAGTGGTTGCGCTCAAGAACGCCGCCCGGCACGCCGGCGAGGACATCATCGACCTGGGCATGGGAAATCCCGACCAGCCGCCGCCCGACTCGCTGATCGAGCACCTGCATCGCGCGATCGACAACCCGCGCAACCATCGCTACTCGGTCTCCAAGGGCATCTACAAGTTGCGGCTGGCGATCACGGACTGGTACAAGCGCCGCTACGGGATCGAGCTCGACCCCGACAGCGAGGCCATTGCCACCCTTGGCGCCAAGGAAGGTATCAGCCACCTGATGCTCGCCATCCTCGCGCCCGGCGACAGTGTGCTCGTGCCCAACCCGACCTATCCGATCCACAACTACTCGGTGGTGATTGCAGGCGGCGACGTGGTCGCCGTGCCCATCGGGCCGGGTCAGGATTTTTTCGAGAATCTCACGAAGGCGGCCGAGGGCGTGTGGCCCAAGCCGCGCGCGATGATGCTGTGCTTCCCCAGCAACCCCACCACGCAGGTGGTGGACCTGGCGTTCTTTGAAAAAGTCATCGACTTCGCCAAAGAGCACGACATGCTGGTCATCCACGACCTGGCCTACGCGGACCTTTGCTTCGACGGCTACAAGGCGCCCTCGATCCTGCAGGTGAAGGGCGCCAAGGAACGGGCGGTCGAGGTCTTCAGCGTCTCCAAGAGCTACAACATGCCCGGCTGGCGCGTGGGTTTTGTGGTGGGCAACGCAAAGGTGATTGAGGCCCTGGCGCGCATCAAGGGGTACATGGACTACGGCATCTTCCAGCCGATCCAGATCTCGGTGATCCACGCGCTCAATTCCCACGCCGAGGACGCGGAGGAAATCTGCGAGATGTATCGCGAGCGCCGCGACTGGCTCTGCGACGCGCTCGGTCGCATCGGCTGGCCGGTCGAGCGCCCCAAGGCGACCATGTTCCTGTGGGCGCCCATCCCCAAACCCTTCAAGGAAATGGGTTCCATGGAGTTTTCCAAGCTGCTGCTGCGCGAGGCCAAGGTCGCGGTTTCTCCGGGCGTGGGCTTTGGCGAATACGGCGAGGGCTTCGTGCGCTTCTCGCTCATCGAAAATCATCATCGAATCAATCAGGCGATTCGCGGCATCAAGCGCGCCCTGAGTGCAGGAGCCTGAACCGGACATGGGCAAGGAAATCGGAATCGGAATCATCGGTCTGGGGACCGTGGGAGCGAGCGTGGCGGAGATTCTTGCCACGCGCGCGGACCTGCTGGAGAGGCGCGCGGGCGCCAGGCTCAGGGTCACCTGCGTGTGCGACCGCGGCGTCTCCCAGCGCGGCGAGGCGCTGCCGGCCCACGTTCCGGCGGGCGTGAAGGTTGCGGCGAGCCCGGCCGAGCTCGCGTGCGATGAGAGCGTGGACATCGTCATCGAGCTGATCGGCGGTCTGGACGCCGCGCGCGAGGCCATCCTTGCCGCCATTGAAGCCGGCAAGCCGGTGATTACCGCCAACAAGCACCTGCTGGCCGTGCAGGGCGACGAAATCTTCGAAAAGGCGGAGGCCAAAGGGGTCTCGGTCGGCTTCGAGGCCGCGGTTGCCGGCGGCATCCCGATTCTCAACGCCATTCGCGCCGGCATCGGCGGCGACGAGATCA
>JAGRBM010000055.1 GCA_020434085.1 Chrysiogenia bacterium
ATCTCACGGGTGCGGCCCTCGGCGTGTTCGCTGGGCTCGTCGGTCGTGCGATCGAGAATGCGGGTGTCGAGGTAGCCGCCGGCGGACTTGCGAAGACGCCGGTAGGAATCGGAGAGGCGGCTGTAGAGTTCCATCCGGGATTGCGCGCGCGCAGTGGTGCGGCGCGCGCTGCGTCCGATGGGAACCAGCTCGGAGACCTCCGTGCGCAGCTTCTCACGACCGGCGGGAATCTCCATCATGGCGAACGGGTAACCGGCCAGCAGCTTGCCCGCGCGCGGCAGGTCCTGACGATACTTGGGAGTCAGGATGATGGCCGGAACCGTCCAGCCCGCGTCGTAGAGTTCGCGAGCGACCTCGATGCCCTCGGCGTCGCCGACATGGGCTGCAATGATCAGCGCGTCCGGACGAGTTGATGTGGCCGCCAGTCGCTCAAAGAGCTGGGCGCGAGAGCTGACTTCCTCGGTCTCCGCAAAGCCGCGCAGCAGGCCGGCTACCGAGCTGCGACTGAGCGCGTCGGCGTCGACGACGACGACACGCAGCCCGCGCTTGCGCTCTGCCATCGCGAGAATCGTGTTGGTTGAATTGAAATATTCTTCGCCGACTGCGTGGAGATCCACGTCGACGCGGTACTCGGTGCGACCGGCCGCCGCGGCATCTTCGCTGGCGACGCACTGGCGCACGATGCCGCCCACCCAGGAACTCGACGGAAAGGGCGGGGCCAGTTGCAGCTCCACCCACGAGCCGGGCTCGACCGAAGCGCCAACGCGCATGGTCAGGTCCGAAAAACTCACGCGGCAGATCTCTACGCGGCGTTCGCGGCGGCCGGAGGTCAGGGACGCCGGACACTGGATGTCCGCCGAGAACTCCTGGGCAATCGCCGGGGGAGCCGGAACCGTCATCTGCTGCGTATTCTCAGTTGTCTGGCTCAAAGTCACTGGTACCATCCGCCCCTGCAGGCGCGGCAGCCTATTCCATAGATACCCGACCTGCCAAGAATCCCCCCAACTGACTTCGAGGCTCGGGCCGGGCTCTCTATACTGCACTTCGCATGCTGAACGACACACCACAGGATAGCACGAAAGAGCGCCTGGAGGCACTGGCAGCCTACGCCGCGGAGCTTCCCACCGACCCGGGGGTCTACCTGATGAGGGGCCCGCGTGGTGAGGTGCTGTACGTCGGAAAGGCCAAGAACCTGCGAGCGCGGGTCCGGACCTATTTTGGGCCCAAACATGATGGCAGAGTGCACATCACCTACCTTTTGCGTCGCGTCGAAAAAGTCGACGTTGTTGTCACCCAGACTGAAAAAGAAGCGGTGATTCTTGAGAACACCCTGATCAAGAAGCACAAGCCCCGCTACAACATCATCTTCCGTGACGACAAGACCTACCTGCACGTCAAGCTCTCGGTGCAGGATGAATGGCCCCGCATCTACAAGGTGCGCCGCCCGACCAAGGACGGCTCGAAGCTCTTCGGCCCCTACGCCTCGGCCTACTCACTCAAGGAAACCCTCGAAACGCTGCAGCGCGTCTTTCCGCTGCGCACGTGCAGCGATCACGAACTGCGCAACCGCACGCGCCCGTGCATCGAGTTCGAGATCGGCCGCTGCCTGGCGCCCTGCGTGGGGAAGGTCAGCCACGAAGACTACGGTGAGCTGGTGCGGCAGGTGGAACTCTATCTCTCGGGACGCCGCGAGGAACTCATGCGCCGGCTCAAGGCGGAGATGCACGAAGCCTCCGACCGGCAGGAATACGAGCTCGCCGCGCAGATGCGCGACCGGTTGCGCGCGATCGAGGACACGCTCGAGCGACAGGAAGTCGTGAGCAACGACGACATCGACCAGGACGTCATCGCCACCCAGGACATGGGGCACGAACTGTGGATCCAGATTCTCTTCGTGCGAGGCGGCAACGTGCTCGAAACGCACGGCTACGCACTTGCGCGACAGGGCTTCGAGCTTCCCGAGATTCTCTCGCAATTTCTCGTCCAGTACTACTCGGACGAGCGCCACCCCGTGCCGCAGGAAGTGCTCGTGCCCTGCGCCATCGAGGATGAAGAGCCCATCCGCGAAGTGCTCGAAGAGCGCCGCGGCGGACGGGTGCAGATCGTTCGTCCCCAGCGCGGCCACCGCAGCGCGCTGGTGGCCATGGCGAAAAAAAACGCGCAGGAAGCAGTCGCCCTTCGCTACGAGGCCTCGGAGCGGCAGGAGCGCGTGCTGCGCCAGCTTCAAAAAGACCTCGACCTGCCGCGCCTTCCCCGGCGGATTGAATGCTTCGACATCTCCCACATGCAGGGCGGCAACACCGCGGCATCGATGGTGACCTTTGTAAACGGTGAGCCCGAAAAGCGGCTCTACAAGAAATTCGAAGTGCGCGGGGTCAATCCCGGTGACGACTACGCCGCCATGAGCCACGTCATCGCGCGGCGCTACCGCAGGGCGATTCCCGAAAGCCCGGAGGAAGAAGTTTCCGAGAAAGACGCGCTGCCCGACCTCATCATGGTCGACGGCGGCAAGGGCCAGCTCCGCATGCTCGAAGAAGTGCTGGGCGCGCTGGGTATCACGAAACTCGAAAACGCCCCGGCGCGCATCTCGCTGGCCAAGTCCCGTGTGCAGGGGGCCGGCAACAAGCAGGCCGAGTTCGGGCGCTCCGACGAGCGCGTCTTCGTGCCCGGACGCAGCGAGCCCATCGTGCTTCAGCAGGACACGGCGCCGCTGCACCTGCTCGCCCACCTGCGCGACGAATCCCATCGGTTTGCCATCACCTATCACCGCAAGCTGCGTGCCAAGGCGAAGTTTCGCAGCGCCCTGGACGACATCGAAGGAATCGGCAAAAAGCGACGAACCGAACTGCTCAAACATTTCGGCAGCACCAGCGCGGTAAAAACGGCTACATTGGAAGAACTCGAGGCCGCCCCGGGTATGAACAAACGCGTGGCCCGCGAGGTGTGGTGCCACTTCCACGGCCCCTTGCCGGAGACGGCAGCCGAACCTGAAAAGGACAACAAAGAGGCGTGAGCGAACACGACCCGATCCACCTGCTCGAAGAACTGCAGGTAGAAGAGACCGCGCGCCCGGCATGGCAGCGGCACCTGCAGACGCTGGTGGTGATCATCGTGGCGGCGCTTCTGCTGTGGTGGTGTTTTTCCCAGGTGGAACTGGAGAAGATGCTTGCCGAACTCGAGCGCGCCAACATCCCGCTCTTTATTGCGGCGGTGAGCTGCGGTCACATCTCGCTGTATCTCGTGCAGATGTTTGCGGTCTATGCCTCGCTTCGCGCGGTGGGATTCTCGGGCAAACTGCGACCTTTCTTTCTTGCCACCAGTGCGCTGCAGCTTCCGGGCGCAGTGCAGGTCCATCTGGCGAGTGCGGGGCTTGTTGCCTACAACAAACGTCGCCACGGCCTGCCCATCGCAAGCACCGCGGCCGCGGCGATGTTCGTCTACTTCTCGGACGCGAGTATCTTTGCCCTCGCCATCGGCGCTGCCGGGCGGGCGGTCGGTGGGCCCTACGCGACCTACCTGCCGGTCTTCGGTGCGGGGCTGATCGCGATGCAGCTTTTTGCCGTCGCGTATTTGCGCGGGCGTTTCGATTTCATCCTGCCACGCTTTGCGATCAAACCACGCGAGTGGGGACTGCTTCGCCCGCTGACGCAGATCACGGCGAAAACCTGGGGGCGCCTCGTCGCGATGCGCCTGCTGGTGTTTGCAGCGATGGCGCTGCCCAGTGCGGTCGGGCTGCGCGCTTTCGGGGTGGACGTGCCCATCGGGTTTCTTGCCGCAGCCATTCCGCTCGGCCAGTTTTTGGGAAATGTCCCGGTTGCCTTCGGCGGCTTCGGGACGACCCAGGCGGTGATGCTCAAATTCCTTGGGCCCTACGGAACACGCGAGGCGATTCTGGCCTGGAGCCTGTGCTGGACCGTGGGGCTGATCCTTTGCCGGGCAACGCAGGGGGCGCTGTTCTTCAAGCACGGCGTCAACGAGTTGCTGGCCAAGGAGGCCTCCGAGCCCGTCACCCCGGGGCCGAAGTCCGAATCGGGCGTCCCGATTCCGGACCCGGCGGTGAGCGAGGAATAGCCGCAACGCCTGAGCGGCCCCCAAACGCCGATTTCCCGCCGGCATGCGCTGGCACCGCTCTTGCTCTTTGCTCCCTCCATGGGACTTTCGGGAATCGACCTTCGCCTGCTCTACCGGCTCGCCCCAGCCTTTGTCGTGGGCGCGGGGCTCGGCGTCTATGGCCAACGGGACGTTGCGTTGTTGGCGGCACTCTGTCTGCTCATCCTCGGGATTGCCCTCGGAAAGGCCGAACGCTGGGTCGGCGCGGCGGCCGAAGTGGCGCGCGACTGCCTGGCGCTCGTGCTGCTGCTGTCACTCAGCCTGAGTGCGGGCGCCTTTTACGGAATGCGCGCGCGCCCGGCGGCGGCTCCCGGCGCGCTGGCGGAGCTGGAAGCCGGGACGCTCATGCGCGCCCGCGCGGAAGTCCTTCCCGGCGCGCGGCACCGTCCCAACGGGGTGCGCGTGCCGGTGGTTCTCTCGGAGATGACGCGCACCGATGACGAGACGGCGGTGCCGGGCAAGGCGCGGGCGCTGCTCTACGTGCTTCAGGAGCGCAACGCGTGGATCTACTCGCCGGGTGCGCAGCTTGAAGTGAGCGGTCGCTTTCAGCGGCCCGACAACTACGCCAACCCCGGCACCCATTCCTACGGGGAGTATCTGGAAAGCCAGGGGATCGAGGGGATTCTCTACGCGCGCTCACCCCGGCAGGCGCGCGTGGCGCGCTGGCCCTACGGTGTCACCGTCGAGCTGGCCAAGCGTCGCGATCGTTTTGTGCGCTGGGTGGAGCAGCAGGCCGGCGCTTCGGGCGGCCTCGTTGCCGCGCTGGCGGCGGGTGATCGCTCGCTGGTGAGCGCCGATCTCACCCGTTCGCTGCGCGATGCGGGCCTCAGCCACATCCTGGCAATCTCGGGTCTGCACGTGGCGATCGCGGGCGGCTTCTTTTTCTTTCTGGTGCGCTGGCTGCTCCTTCGATCCGAGCGCGTGGCCCGCGTGCTGCCGGTGCGCAAGGTCGCCGTGCTGGCGGCGCTGCTGGGGGTGACTGCCTATGCCATTCTCTCGGGTCTCTCGGAGGCGACGCAGCGAGCGGGCTGGATGTTCGGCGCCGCGGCGTTGGCGCTCGTGCTGGAGCGCCGCCTGACGGGACTGCGCGCGCTCACGCTTGCGGCGCTCATCATCACGCTGGCCGAACCGCGCGCGCTGGCGAGCATTTCCTTCCAGCTATCTTTTGCCGCGGCGGGGACGATCATTCTGGCATTTTCCTGGCTCTCGGCGCGGCGGAACGATGCACGTGAGGTCGGCGGCGCGGCCGCGCAACAGGAAGACGAAGTCGGGCGGCTTGCCACAATCCGGCGCTACCTGCTGCGCGCGGCGGGCGCGGTGCTGCTCAGCTCGCTGGCCGCGAATCTGGCTACGTGGCCGCTCGTCGCTTTCTACTTCAACCGGGTGAGCCTGAGCGGCATCGCCTCGAACCTGCTGGTGTTGCCTGTGGTGGAGTTGGCACTGCTGCCGTTCTCGCTGCTCAGCGTGATGCTCTGGAACCTGCATCCGCCGCTGGCGGAGGGCGCGCTGCAACTGGCGGTGTGGTCGTCGGATCTGGCGGCGTGGCTGGCAGCGTTGAGCGCGCGGTGGGTGCCGCTGCGTTTCGACCTGCGCGCCCCGCCGCCCGCGCTGGTTCCGACTTACTTCGCGGGCCTCCTGGCCTTCGGCCTCTGGCTTCGGGGGCGCTCGCGGACGATGGCTGTCGCGGGCGCAACGTGTGTCGGGATTTTCCTGTTCGGCTACTTGCTGCCGGGCGGCGCGCCGGACGCGCAGCTCGAAGTGCAGGTAATCGATTCCGGCGGCGCGCGGGTGCGGCTGGCGCGCTGGCCCGACGGGCGCAGCGCGCTCATCGACCTGACCAGCTCGCGCTCGCGCTTTCCCTACTACGAGCGCGCGGTGCTCCCCGCGCTGCTCGCCGCCGGGGCCGGGGAGGTGGACCTGCTCGTCGTGGGGCCCGGCGGCGTAGCGCGCGAGGGGGCGCTCGCCTTCTATCGCGAGCGTCTTGACCCCGAGAGCGTGTGGGACCTGGGCGAGGCACAGGAAGGCGAAATGCCCGCGCGCACCTGGCCGAGCCAGGCGCCGCGGGTCCAGCTCTCCGCAAAGGGCGGCCGCGCGCGGCGCGGCTGGGCGGTGGTCATCGGCGGGGAAGGGCAGGCCCGCTACGTGCTCGACGGTGAGCCCGGTTACTGGCCCACCGCATGGACGCAGCTCTGGGAGCCCCGCCATACCGTGCTCGACTTCGCCCCGCGCGCGCTGGCGCTGGGATCGAACCGCTGGCTCGTCGGCCGCGTGGACCCCGCCGTCATCGTGGGCACGAAGAGCGAAGGACGCGAGTCCGTGACCGGCGGCTGGGCCCGGCTTCGTTTTGAGGAGGGGAGCGTCGAGGTGGTGCGGCGCTAATTCGTCCGGTCCCCGATGTAGTCGGCCAGCGCGAGCAGGGGCTCGGCGCGTTTGCCAAAGGGGGCGAGTTCCTTCTTGGCCTGCGCGATCAGGCGGGCGGCTTCCTTGCGGGACTTGTCCAGCCCCATGAGTTTGGGGAAGGTGGACTTGTCGTGTCCCTCGTC
>JAGRBM010000056.1 GCA_020434085.1 Chrysiogenia bacterium
CGTCCATCGGGGTGAAGCTTGAAAGGGTTACCCCCGGCGGCGTTCCATAGGGCGCGATGAGCTTGCCCGACCCGTTGCGCAGCGAGGCCGTCCAGCTCGGCGGCACTTCCTGCACGGTGCCGGTGACGAAGATGTAGTCCCAGGGTCCGGCGGCAATTGCCTCGCCCGCAGTATCGAACCACTGGATGTTTTCTGGATTGAAGTTCTCGGCCTTTGCCGCGCTTAGGCGTTCGCGCACGTGCTCGGCCCACTCGCTGGAAGGATCCCAGACATGCACTTCCACGCCCATCGAGGAAAGGATCATCGCGGCCCAGCCTTCCTGCGCGCCGATCAGCAGGGCGCGGCGTCCGGGCTGGGGATCAAAGAGCGTGAGCACCATCGCAAGCTGGCTCGGCGGCCACAGCCACGGACCGCCCTCCGGCTGAAGGGGCACGTCCAGATAGACACGCGCGAGCGAATCGTCGCCGAGCAGGTCGTGGCGCGGGAGCTCCGCCATCTTCGAGCGCACACTCTCGCGCATCGAGTGGCGCGCGAGGTTGCGATACAGGAGCTGATGGCGCGCGGTCTCGAGCGTCTCCAGCGGAATCGGGCGTTCGGCCTGTTTCTCTTCACACGCCTGCAACCCCGCAGCGAGCGCGAACATCAGGGCAAACGTGGCGAGGGTTTTCATCATGGGGGTGCGATCCTTCATTCGGCGTTGGAGGAGACCCGGTCGATCTCGATTTCCTTGAGCACCAGCGAGAGCGGCATGCCCTCGACCGCGCCGGTTTCATCGTAATAGGTCTGCGTAATCTGCGCGGCAATCCAGGTGCCCTCGAAATTCCCGTAGACCGGTTCGATATCGTAGCGCAAGGTCTTGTTGGGCGTCTCCACCCAGGTCTTCATCACATCAACGACACGCTGGTCGTCGAGTTTCTGGTAGTAGGTGAGCGTCTCGAAGCTGGCATGGGCGCCCTCGCCCTCGATGAAGGAAACCATCCGGTTGGGGCTGAAGTATTTGTAGAATTCCTTGAGCGCACCATCGGGGTTTGCGCGCTCTCCCCAGACAACCATTCCCTTGTCGTTGCGCCCGACGCGCACGCCGTAGTCTTTCAAAAATTCTTCCTGCGTTCGCGGGACCACCAACTCGGCCAGCTTGAGCAGGGTGTTTTCCTGGCGTTTGAGCTCAAGCGGCTGCAGTTCACGGGGCCAGCCCAGGATGATGAGCTCGGGACCGCGCTCTGGCGACCACACGTAGTGGATCTCGGTAAAGGCACCTTCGGCATGCGCGTCGTCGGCGCCGTTCTTCTTGAGCCAGACGCGGAGCTGGTTGTCGATGAAGGGGCTTGTAAAGGTGATCCGAAGCCCCCGGATGCCCCGACGCTGGGGGTAGCTGTAGGCCGAGTCGATTTCGCGCCCGATCTCTGCGCCATCGGCGCTGACTGCGGCGGTCTTGTCGAATTCTTCCAGCACGGCCGGGCGAAGCCCGCTGCGACCACCGCCGAGCTCGACCGCCTCGGCCGGCATCGCGGCGTCGTCGGGGTTTTCCGGGACCGGCGCCTGGCGCGAGGCCAGGAATCCGCCCCCCGCGGCAGCCAGCACGAGCAGGACCACCACCAGGTAGGTGCGGGTGCGTTTTCGGTCCTGTTGTTCAATCTCGTCGAGTACGCCCATTTTGCCTCGATTCAGGATTTTCGCGGCACGTGCCGCTGCGAATCACCCAGGCCCCGCTGCCGGGTCCCTGTGATCCGCCTCACCGCTGAGATGCCGTAAGGTCTTGCAAATACTAATGAATTGGCCTAGACAGCGGCAACCCCGGGTCAATATACTTTTGTATACGGTTCAGGACTGCATGCGGTGGCACGAGGGGTCGATGCCAGGGGCCGCCGCTTGTCTTGCTTGAGATGGAGTGCCACGTCCAGATGTCATCGAATTTGCAGCATTTCCGCGTTTTTCAGCGCCTGGCCGCAGTATTTCTGCTCTGCCTCGCCGTTTTCGGCTGCGAGGGAAAGAACGTGCTCACCGTCCTGGGCCCCGGCGGCGGCGGTGGGACGCCGGATCCCGGGGACACCAACGCGCTCACGGTGGTCAACTACACCCCCGGCATCACCGAAGATGCGAGCACGACGACCCACATCATCATCCAGTTCGATCGCGCGCCCGATGAAGCGTCCCTGACCGACCGGGTCGAGCTGCGCTTCATCAATGAAGTGAACAATACGCAAAACCTCGTCCCGCTCACCCTGAACACGGACCCGGAATTCGCCGGGCTGGACCAGAGCGTGGTGATCTACGATTTGGCCTCGCCCCCGCTGCTGGCCTTTACCCACACCACCAACGGGGACTCGCTCGGACGAAGGCAGTTCTACCGGCTGAGTATCCTGCCCGGCATCAAAGCAGAGGGTGACGCGGGAACGCTGACAACCACCGTGGTCCATGATTTCGGAACCGGCGCCGAAGACACCGTGAGCAATTTCCCCGCAAGCATCGAGGTCAACGGAGAGAATCCCTTTCCCTCCATGCTGCCGCCGACTCACTTCTACTCCAACGAATCGACGCTCGATGTCTTCATTTCCGGCAGCGGCGACACGAACGCGCCGGTGCTGATGATCCTCAATGCCGACGACGGCGGCGCCGTGCCGGGCGACTTTGCCGTCCGCTACACACCTGGCGGCGGTCTCAGCGAGCTGATTGCGATTCCGGACACGCCGACCCCGCCCGACGAGACCGAATACGACGTCACGCTGACCGCTTACGATGCGTCCTTCAACGTGGCCAGCAAGACCTTCACCTTCACCTACGACACGCTGGCGCCGGACGCGCCGACGAATCTTGCCCGGAGCGACGGGATGAGCGACCCGGTCACCACCGATTCCATCGACGTGGACGTGACCTTTTCGGCAGCCCCCTCGCCCACCGGTGCCTACGAAGTGCGGGTGACCGGCGGTCTGATGCCCACGCCCATTGAGCAGGTGCTGGCCAACCCGCAAACCGACATCACTGTCTCGCTCCGCCAGAATCAGGGGAACAATCTGCAGGCGATCGCTTTCGATGCCGCGGGCAACATGTCCGCGCCCTCTGCGGTGCTGTCCGTCACCCACGACGATCTCGCACCGACCGCCAGCGTTCAGTGGGTCCCCGCGCTGGCGCTCAACACGACCAACACCATCAAGCAGACTACGGTCAAGGCACAGGTCTCGGTCACCAGCATGGAAATGGTCACGATTGAGATCCATTCCGACAAAGCCGCCAGCAATCCCATTGTCTCGAGTGTCGTTACAGGCCCGGTGACAAAGGTCCTGGATGTCGATCTGGCCTTTGTTGTGCCGGAGGATCCTCCCGAGACGGACCTGAGGGTCTATGTCTCCGACGGTGCGGGCAACATGATCGAGGTCGGCCCCTACACCGTCCGTCTCGACCTGAGCGTCGACCCCGCCCCCACCATCACGCGCCTTTGCGATGCCAACGGCCCGTGTCTGCCGGTGGGAACTGCAATGGGCGAGTGCGCTGCCACCGGCGGCATGCTTCCCCGCAGTTCAAGCTGCGTGCAGTATGATCTGGGCGCGCCGGGCGGATACCGCACCGCGCTCTCGGACATCTTTGCCTTCGGAACGGTGGAAGCGGGATCGACCCTGCGCTTCGTTCCGCCGGGCGGCCTGTTCGTCAACGGTGCGGCCGACCCCACCAGCGACGTCTTCCCCGCCGACGGGACCAACGGTCCCACCATTCGCGCAGTGGCAAGCGGCGGGCGCTTCGACATCGCGGCGACCGATACCAGCGGCAACCAGATCACGACCATCAGCGACGCGCAGCTCGTCACCGACAGATCCGCGCCCGACGCGCCGGCCTTCACCGGCGCTGCCAGTGACGGCATGACCTGCATGCTCAGCGTCAACACCTCCGACCCGGTGTTCGATGTGGTGCTCCTGCTCGAAGGTCCCTTCACCGGCGATTGCGACGCTCTGAGCATGGATTTCGATCTGACCGATTCGACCGACAATCCCGACCGGAGCCTGGGCGAGAGCCTGCTGGCCCGGGTCACGACGGACACGACCTTCGAGAGCAGCGCTGCGGCGCCGGCGGTTCCGCCCATGAGCATCAGCGCGAGCGTTCCGGGCATCACCCTGCCCGCCTCGTATGAGAATTCCATCAGCGAGTTCACCGCAACCACGGTGGACGCCGTGGGCAACGAGAGCGATCCCATCCGCGTGGCGGTCATTCACCGCACCGATTCCGAGACCGTCATTCCCGCTTCGATCGAGATGCTCACCAATTCCGGTGGCGACCACAACGGCGAGGCGCTCTCGTTCAGCGTCACGATGGGTCCGCCCGATATCATCAACACCCGCCCGACCAACGCGACCTCTGTGGTCATCGACGGACGCACCGACCCCTCCGCCGACGATGTGGAGCTGCTCGACGACACGCTCCAGCCCTTCATGACGCCGGTCACTGATGTGCCCGATGCTTCGACCGGCGCATTCAGCCTGAGCACGCCGGGCAGCGCCTTCAGCACCGACGGCACCTATACGTTCTATGTGCGCACGACGCGCACCACCATGATGGGCACCCAGACCGAGGACGTGCGCGTCAACATCATTTACGACACGACCGGCCCGACCACGACGCCGAGCGCGCAGATCACCGCTCCCCAGGGCGGCGCCACCGCGCCCGTCGCCATCGCCGTGGCCAACCTCGCCGACACGACGGGGCTCAATCAGGTGGAGCTGGTCGCGCGGCGCTTCAGCGATATTGCCTGCACCATGGCCGTCGCGCTTCCCATGGACGAGGTCTGCGAGAGCACGCTGACCAGCAAC
>JAGRBM010000057.1 GCA_020434085.1 Chrysiogenia bacterium
TGAGTCGCGATCATCCCATTTGGATCGCCAATGGTTTGTCGGTTTGTGGCAAATTGCACCAGGGTAGTGCGGAAGAAACTGGCGCGCCCGGCGGGATTCGAACCCACGACCTTCGGCTTCGGAGGCCGACACTCTATCCAGCTGAGCTACGGGCGCGCTGAGGAGGCAAGGAGCGCTGTTATAGCGCCCTGCTCTCATGGGCACAAGGGGCGCGCGCCGCGGGCGCGCTTGCGCCGTCAGGAAGCGGCTGCCTGCGCCAGATGAATGGTCTGCGTGGGATAGGCGAACTCGATCCCCTCGCTCTGGAAGCGGCGCAGCAATGCAAGGTTCAGCCGCTGCTGCAGGTCCATGTAGAGATTGTAGTCGCCGCTGGCCACGTAATAGACGATCTCATAGTCGAGCGACGAGGGGCCGAAACTCTTGAAGTGGGCGCGGTCCAGACGCGCTTCATCGAGCGCACCGAACACCTCGGTAATCATGCCGGGAATCGCTTCCACCTTGTCGGCCGGCGTCTCGTAGGTAACGCCCAGTACGCTCACGATGCGGCGCTCTTTCATGCGCTTGAAGTTCTGGATGCGGCTTCCCACCAGGTCGGTGTTGGGGAAGACAATCTCTTCGCCCTGCAGGCTGCGCACGCGCGTCGTTTTGATCCCGATTTTCTCCACGTTGCCGAGCTTGTCGTCCACGACGATGAAGTCGCCTACCTCGAACGGTTTGTCCAGCATGATGGAGACCGAACACAGGATGTCACCGAGAATATTCTGCACCGCCAGCGCAACGGCTACGCCGCCGATGCCAAGGCCCGCCACGAGCGAGCCCACATCGAATCCCAGGTTGTCGAACATGAGCAGCAGCAGAAGCGCCCAGAGGAACACGCGGCCGATCACCTCGAGCGCGCCGAAGGCTGCGCGGGTGTCTTCCGCTTCGGTCGAAACTTTCTTGTCGATCCAGTGCGAGATGAGCGCGTTGCCCCAGATGCCGATCTGCAGCGCGCCGGCGACGATGCCCATGATGCGCAGCGCATTCAATACTTTCTGGGGCGAAGCCCCTGCGGTGCCGGCCTGGAGGAAATGCGCGCCCCACCAGAAAGAGAAAATGGCCAGCACCCAAAAGCGCGTGCGCCGGGCCATCTCCACAAACAGATCGTCCCAGTCGTTGGTCGTCTTCTCCGCAATGGCCCTGAGGCGCCCGACAACCATGCCCTTGAGGATCTGCAGCGCAATGAGCGCCGCAGCCGAAGCCCCCAGCGCAACGAGCCACTGCCGCAGGCTGTTGCCCAGGTAAAACGTCTCTTTGAGAAAATCGAGTTCCATCGCCGGCGCTCCTCCGAACTGGATTCCGGGCCTATCTTGCCCGATGAGACGCTCATGTAAAGGGCGCCATGCCGCGCCGCACCTTTCGCAGCACCCGCCCTTGCGCCGGCGCGTGCAACTTCGTAGCCTAGGGCCCTTGCGCGCCGCTTGGGCGGGCGCGCGGTGATTGGAGCTAGTCATGGCGAAACCGGCAGTCCGCGCGGCGGGCGGTTTTCGGGCGATTTTTTATTTTGTGAAGAAGGCGCTCTCGGCGGGCGGCCTGTGGAAGAGCTGGAAGCGGCTGCGCTCGAACAATGCGTGCAAGACCTGCGCGCTGGGCATGGGCGGACAGGCCGGCGGGCTGGTCGACGAGGGCGGGCACTTCCCCTCGGTCTGCAAGAAGTCCATCCAGGTGCAGGCCGGCGACATGGCCGCGGCCATTCCCGAGGGGTTCTTCCGCTTTACCTCCATCGAGCAGATGGCGGGCATGAGCCCCGCGCAGCTCGAAGCGCAGGGGCGGCTGGCCTTTCCGATCATTGCCGAACCCGGCGACCGCTATTACCGGCCGATTTCCTGGGAAGAGGCCTACGACAAGACGGCCGCCGCGCTGCGGGCCGCGCCGCCCGAGGAAGCGTTCTTCTATGCCTCGGGCCGCTCATCGAACGAGGCGGCGTTTCTCTTTCAGTTATTCGCGCGCGCCTACGGCAGCGCCAACATTCACAACTGCAGCTACTACTGCCACCAGGCCAGCGGCGTGGCGCTCTCGAAGATCTACGGTTCGGGCACGGCCTCGGTCGTCCTTGAAGACCTGCACAAAGCCGATTTCGTCATGGTCATCGGCGCCAATCCCCCCAGCAATCACCCGCGGCTGATCACCCAGCTCATGCAGCTCCGGCGCCGCGGCGGCAAGGTGCTGGTCGTCAATCCGCTCAAGGAGCTGGGGCTCCAGCGTTTCCGGGTTCCTTCGGACTGGCGCAGCCTTCTTTTCGGCAGCTCCATTGCGAATCTCTACATTCAGCCCCACATCGGCGCCGACATCGCGCTTTTAAAGGCGATTTTGAAGGGCGTCATCGAGGGCGGCGGCGTGGACGAGCAGTTCGTGAGCGAGCACGCGACCGGCTGGGCCGAGGTCGAGGCCGACGCGCGCGCGCAGAACGCGGACCAACTTGCCGAGGCCGCCGGCGTGCCGCGCGCGCAGATCGATCAGGCGGTGGAGATGATCCTGTCGGCCAAGCGCGGCATCTTCTGCTGGGCCATGGGGATCACCCACCACGCCCACGGCGTCGACAACATTCTCGAGCTGGCCAACCTCGCCATGGCGCGCGGCTGGCTCGGGCGCGAGGGCGCGGGCCTGCTTCCCATTCGCGGTCACTCCAACGTGCAGGGCGTGGGATCGGTGGGCGTCGCCCCGGCGCTCAAGGCAGCCTTCGCCGAGCAGATGGAGGCGCGCTACGGCATCACTGTCCCGGCAGAGTCCGGGCAGGACACCTACGCATCGATGATGGCCGCGCTGGAGGGGCGCATCCGCGTGAGCGTGCAGCTCGGCGGCAATCTCTATCACTCCAATCCCGACGCCGACTGGGCGGCGCGCGCGCTGCAGAACATCCCGCTGACCTTCCAGGTCTCCACCCAGCTCAACACCGGCCACGCCCACGGACGCGGCAAGACGACCATCGTCGTCCCGGCACTCGTGCGCGATGAGGAAACCCAGCTCACCATGCAGGAGTCCATGTTCAACTTCGTGCGCATCTCCGACGGCGGGCAGGAAGCCCCCGAGGGGGAGCCGCGCTCGGAGGTGGACATCATCGCTTCCCTGGCAGAGCGGGTGCTCCCCGAGAGGCGCTTCGACTGGAGCGAGCTGCGCTCTCACGAGGCGCTGCGCAAGGCCATCGGCGCCGTGGTGCCGGGCTATCAGCCGGCCGGCAACGTCGATCCCGAGCGCAAGGAGTTCCAGGTGGTCGGCCGCACCTTCCACGCGCCGCGCTTCGGCACCGAGGACGGCAAGGCCCGCTTCCACGTCACGCAGGTTCCCGAGTATTCGCGCGGCCCCGACGAGTATCAGCTCATGACCATCCGCAGCGAGGGCCAGTTCAATACCGTTGTGTATGAAGAAGAAGATCTCTATCGCGGCAATACAACGCGCGACGTGGTGATGATGAGCGCCGAGGATGCGGAGCGAAACGGCTGGAGCGAGGGCGAGCGGGTCCGCGTCACGACAGAGGTTGGCTCCATGAGCGCCTCGGTCGCGATCACGGACATCCGCGCAGGAAATCTCGCCATGTATTTCCCCGAAGCCAACTGCCTGGTGCCGCGAAAGCTCGACGCGCTCTCGAAGACACCCGCCTTCAAGTCCGTGCAGGCCCGGCTCGAAAGCGAGTCAGGCCGGCAGAGCGAGCCGGTGGCCGAAGCAGGCTGATCACCCTAGGCCTCGGCTGCGGCCCGGGGCTCGGCCCGCGCCAGATAGCGGGCACACTGACGGTCGGTGCCCAGGATGTGCAACGTCAGCCAGGTCTTCAGGTAATCGAGCACCCGATCGGCAAGTATCTCGTGCGCAAGGAAACGCGCGCGCATCTGCTGCACGCGCGCGATGAACTCGCGATGGGCTGCCTGGTGTCGGACCAGATCCGGACAATCGCTGGCGATCATCGCATTTTCTTCATCCTTGAAATGGGTCTCGGTATAGACCTCAAGGTCTGCGAAGATGCCATCGAGCACGCGGTCACCGGTCCCGGCTTCCACCGAGCGATGCAAACGATTGATGATGTTGACGAGCTGCTGATGCTGACGGTCGACGAAATCCACGCCGATCTCGTATCGGGGCTCCCAATCGATGAATGTCATTGTGCCACCTCTACCAGGGGCGGTACGCGCATTTCTCCTGAAGAGACCGCCCGGTCAATGTTGCTGATGCGCCGGCGGCAGAAACGGGCTGAAGAATCAACCCGCGGCGGCGTTTTTTCCTTCTCCGCGCTCGAAGTAATTGGCGTACTGACGGTCGGTTCCCAAAATATGCAGGGTCAGCCAGTTCTTGAGATAGAGCAGCACCTGGTTGGCGACCATGTCGTTGGCCATGAAGCGCTCGCGCATCTGCCGAATGCGATCGATGAACTGGACGTGCGCGCCCTTGTGGCGCTCGAGGTCCGGGTAATTACTCTCGGCCAGATACCGCTCTTCATCCCTGAAGTGGGTTTCGGTATAGACCTCAAGGTCGGCGAAGATGTGGTCGAGAACGCGCTGGCTGGCTCCACTTTCCATGGAGTCGTGCAGTCGGTTGATGATGTCGACGAGCTGCTTGTGTTGGCGGTCCACAAACTCCACGCCGATCTCGTAACGGGGCTCCCAGGTGATGAACGTCATGATGCTACCTCGTCAGGCGGCCCTGGTTGCTCCAGGCGGGCCACCTGCCTGATTGTTGACATGAGGATAGGGACATCCGCTATTCCTGGGAATGACAAATATCACAATGCGACAGAATGTCGCACAGTGACACAGAACGAATAATCCGGCAGACCGCATTATCCCTATAATTTCAAGTAGTTACAACGAATTCACTCAGCCGGGCGCTGCGCCACCTGCTCGACACGTCTGGCACCGTGCTGCCGGGAGGGCAGGAATTTCTCGGGCAGTTCGATGCCCTGCAGCGCCAGGCTGGGGGGGACGTTTTCGGACTCGTAGAGGTAGCGGCGGGCCGCCACGTGCCAGTTAAAGTTGGCGCCCAGCTTCTGCATGATGGCATTCAGACCGAACGTGATGCGGTTGAAGAACAGCAGGTCCGGCGGCAGGTTCATCTGCTGGAGTTTTTGCGGGTCCATCACCTCGCCGGCCTGGGCGACCCATTCGGGGGTGAACTCGAACTTGCGGTCTTCCTTGAACGGCGCCGAGTGGTAGCCGAAGAAATCCCACATCCACTCGCGATCATAGGGCCGGCCCGGCAGGATGAGCCCGAGATCCATTACCAGTTGATCGAATGCGTCGCGGTCCTTTTCCACTACCGCGCGCGAGATTCCCTGCAGTTTGTGAATGAACCCATCATCAAAGTACTTGATGCAGCCGAAGTCGATGAACGTGATTCCGCCGTCTTCGTTGAAGATGTAGTTGCCCGGATGGGGATCGCCGTTGAAGACGTGGTGGATGTGCATGGAGTCGAACACAAAGTCGTGCAGCACGTAGACGGCGAGCTCGCGCTCCTTGTCCGTCGCGGTTTCGAGAAAGTCGTAGAAGTTGAGTCCCTTCTTGAACTCCTGGCAGAGCACGCGCTTGGTACAGAATTCGGGAAACACCTTCGGAACGCGGATGTAGGGATGGCCGTCCCAGAGCTCGGCAAAGAGCTGCTGGTTGCGCATCTCCTGGCGGTAGTCGAGCTCGTCGTAGAGACGTTCCTTGAGCTCGCGCACCACCGCCTTGGCGTCCACGTTCTTGTTCACCATGTTGATCATGGCGGCCAGCCCCGCGGAGGCCTTCAGGTCGTTTTCGATGGCGGTATCGACGCCCGGATACTGGACCTTGAGCGCGACCACCGTGCCGTCGTGCAGCTTTGCCTTGTGCACCTGCCCGATGCTCGCGGCGGCCAGCGGCTGCTCATCCACATCCTTGAACAGCTCGCCCAGGTCCTTGCCCAGTTCCGATTCGATCTGCTGGCGCACCAGCTTGAAGTCCATGGGGGGCGAGTCCGACTGCAGGCCGCGCAGCGCTTCCTGCGCCGCGGGCGGCAGCGAATCATTGGCGAAGGAAATGATCTGGCCGAGCTTCATGAAGACGCCCTTCATGTTTCCCATGATTTTGGCGGCTTCCTCGGCGCTCTTGAGGTGGTACTCTTCTTCGAGGGCTTTCTTGTGTTCGTGGGTGGCCCACATCTGGCGGAACTTCAGCCAGAGCTTTCGCCAGATCGAGCGACTCACCAGTGAGGAGACCTGCGCGCCGCGCGCACCCATGCTGGTGGAGATCCCGGCCTCGTTGCGCTGGCCGGAAATCACACGAAAGACGACAACGCCCACGACGGCAACCACCGCCAGGACGCCCAGAAGAATCAGGTTTTGTTCGCTCATTGAAGATCCCGGAGAGAGTGAGGACTTGCGGGCCGCCGCCCGCCGCTGGGCCTTCTCTTTACTGCGACGCTGACGGCGCCGTCAACTTTCCCATACCCAACGAAAAAGGGCGGCCCACCGGGCCGCCCTCGTTGGTTCAGAGGCTCGAAAGCAGCGCGACTACACCGCCGGCATGCTCTCCATCTCGGCCAGGATGCTGTCCTGCAGGTCGGTGAGCACGTTGGTCTCATCGAACATCTGGACCTTGGCGTCCTGGTATTTCTTGCGGATGCGGTCGCTGCCGACGAGGCCTGCCTGCACGAGCTGGGGCATCATCACGTCCTTGAAGGTATGCACCTGGCCGGGCAGCGCCTTGGGACGCCAGCCCTCCATGTATTCGGACATCATGGCGTTCATGAAGTCCTTGGGATCGATGTTGCAGTCCTGAAGAACCTGGGCGTAGACCATGCTCTGGCCGCCGCCGCCGAAGCGCGCCTTGCGCATCTTGGCCAGCGAGTTGAACGCGAAGTCCTCGAGTTCCTCGCGGTCGTCGGGGTGCATGTCGGCCACCGCTTCCTTCACATAGACATTGCCGTAGGCCACGTGGCGCGACTCGTCCTTGATGACGTAGTCGATGAGTTCCTTGAACAGGGGCTCGGTCGCCGCCTGGCTCATGTTGAGGAAGGAACCCAGCGCCAGGCCCTCCACGATCATCTGCATGCCAATCAGCATGCCCGCCCAGTGGGGGTGCGTCAGCGTGTCGTCGAGCAGTTCCTTGAGGAAGGTGTCGATGGGATAGATCTTGTCGAGCTTCTTGATGTAGCGGTCGAAGACCTCCACATGGCGCGCCTCGTCCATGGCCTGGGTGGCGGCATAGAGCTTGGCTTCGTAATCGGGAACGGCGTGCACGAGCGCGGCCGAAACCATCAGCGCACCCTGCTCGCCGTGGAGGAACTGCGAGAGCATGAACGCGGCGTTGTGCGCGGCGAAGGATTCCTGCTGGCTCTTGGAGAGCTTGGTCCAGAACTTCGTGCTCTTGATGGGCATGCGGTCGGCGCCGACGATGTCCGCGCTGGCGTCGACCTCGCGGTCCCAGTTGATCTCCTGCTCGGCGTCCCACTGATCGCGCTTGGCCATCGAGTAGAGGCGGCGCAGCTTCTCGATGTCGATCTCGTAGCTCCAGTTCCAACAGATCTCCATCGGACTGGAAAGGCTTTCAAGAATTTCCGGCTTGGTAATCGCGCTCATCGTTTCGCTCCCTTGCGTGGCTCTCACCCTCCAACAGCGGATGGGTGGATCGGTCGCGCGCTTCGCTCCTTCGCGCGGCCTACCGACCGACCGGTCGGACGCCAAAACGATGATTGATCAAAGCCCGGCCAATCAAGCGCGGAGACCGTTATGCTGCCCATACAAGCGATGCCGTTCTGCCCGGCAAAGACGAAGGGCGGCCCGCCGGGCCGCCCTCTGCCGATTCTCCCCAGTCCCACGAGCATCAATGCGTGAGCGAATGCTCCAGATTCTCGAGGTCCACTTCCATCCCCTTCAGGATGGAGACGTCGTCGAACATGTTTACGTTCGCGTCTTTGTAGCGCTTGCGGATGCGCTCGGACTCGACGAGGCCCACGCGCGCAAGCGCCGGCATCATGAGGTCCTTGAAGGTGTGCACCTGGCCGGGCATGGCCTTGGGACGCCAGCCCTCCATGTATTCCTTCATCATCGCGTTCATGAAGTCCTTGGGGTCGACCCCAGCGTCCATCAGTACGTTGTTGTAGACGTGGGTGTCGCCGCTGCCCCCGCCGCCGATGCGCGCCTTGCGCATCATGGAGAGCGCTTCGAACGCGAAGTCCTCGACCTCTGCCAGGTCATCCTTGTGCATGTCCTGGATCACTTCGGAGAGATAGACATTGCCGTAGGCGACGTGGCGGGCTTCGTCCTTGATCACATAGGTGAGCAGGTCCTTGAAGAGCGGTTCGGTCGTGGCCTCACGCATGTTCACAAAGGTGCCGAGTGCCAGGCCCTCGACAATCATGTTCATGCCCACGCACCGGCACTCCCAGCGTTTGTGGGCGAGCGTTGCATCGAGCAGTCCCTTGAGGAATCCGTCGATCGGATAGATCTTGTCGAGTTTCTTGATGTAGCGCTCGAAGACTTCCACATGGCGCGCCTCATCCATGGTCTGCGTCGCCGCGTAGAGCTTGGCTTCGTAATCGGGAACACCGTCGACGAGCGAAGCGGCCACCATCATCGCGCCCTGCTCGCCATGGAGAAACTGCGAGAGCATGTAAGCGGCATTGTGCGCGCCGAAGGCTTCCTGCTGGCTCTTCGAGAGCGTCGTCCAGAACTTCGTGGTCTTCACGGCCATGCGCTCGGGGTCGAGGATGTCCGCGGAGGGATCGATCTCGCGGCTCCAGTCGAGCTGCTGATCCGCGTTCCACTGCTCGCGCTTGGCCATGTCATAGAGCCGGCGCAGCTTTTCGATGTCGATCTCGTAGGCCCACTGCCAGACCATGTCGAGGTTCGAGGGGAGGGTTTCCATCGTTTCGGGGTGGTCGATAGCCGTCATGGTTCGCTCCATTTGTAGCTCACGCCGCCCACTACGGGACGTGCGCTGCCGATTCAGCCAACCGACCGATCGGTCAGCTAGCTACAGAGGATGCCCTATCTCGCGGCTCCCATGCAAGTTTTTTTTGGGGGGCGTGCTTCCCTGCCGTGCCTGCTATGTTGGGGCCGGTGGGCGCAAAGCCCTTCATACCGCGTTCTGAGGGGGATTAGAGAGATGCAGCGAAAGGTCGGAAACGCCGTCATTGAGCTCATCGAAGGCGACATCACGAAGGTCCGGGCCGATGCACTCGTGACGGCTGCCAATTCGGGCCTTCGCGGCGGGGGCGGAGTGGACGGCGCCATCCACCGGGCCGCCGGCCCAAGACTGCTGGAGGCCTGCCGGGCCATCGGGGGCTGCCCGACCGGCAGCGCGGTCATCACGCCCGCCTTTGATCTCGAGAGCGGCGGGGTCCGCCACGTTGTTCATGCCGTGGGCCCCATCTGGAACGGGGGCGCCAAGGGTGAGGAAGCACTGCTCCGCGGCGCCTACCGCACCAGCCTGGAAGTGGCCGCCAAGGCGGGCTGCACTTCCATCGCCTTCCCCTCCATCAGCACCGGGGTCTACGGCTACCCGATTGCGCTGGCCGCTCCGGTAGCGATCTCCGAGGTGGCTTCCTTCCTCAGGGGGTCTTCCTCCATCGAGCGCGTCGTCTTCGCCCTTTTCGGCAGCGAGGCGTTCGGACACTTCGAACGGGCTCTCCACGAATTTCTCTGACCGGCCCGCATTTTTCTGCGACCGATTCCGGTCGTCGGCATCGGTAAGACACAAAACAACGCGGCCAGGAATAACCGGCGGCACACACGGGTAGAGCAGGACAAAGGGAACGCGTGTGCGCAATGGCCTGGTGCGCCCGATTTCCAAGGAGCAAGACAGTGACGCATTCCAGTTTTCTCAAGCCGGCCCTCTCGGGCCTCATGGCCATCGGCCTTTTCATCATCGCTTCGCCCGCTCACGCGACCAACTTCAAGGTAGATCCCGAAAAGGGAAACTCCAGCATGACCGCCACTTTCTCGGCGCCGCTGGGCGAGCGCATCACCGCGGTGAGCACCGCAGTCTCGTGTGATCTCGATTTCACCGACACCGGCGAGGCCAGCGGCAAGTGCAGCTTGCCGCTCACCAGCATCAACGTCGACAACGAGCCCGACAAGACCGACCACTTCCAGCAGTGGGCCACCAACAAGCAGAGCGACCCGGCCGAGTGTGCCTTCGAGTTCGAGATTGAAAGCGCCAAAACCCTCGACCTGGTAAAACCCAAAATGCCGATCCAGATGCGGGCCGTGGGAACGTTCACCATCTGCGGGCGCAAGCATGCCAAGGGAGCCCGCGAGAACCTGCGCGGCGCGGTGGTGCTGTTCTCCCCCGGAGAGCGCGGCCCCGGGCGCGTGGTGA
Organism: Chrysiogenia bacterium; assembly: GCA_020434085.1. Taxonomy (NCBI): domain Bacteria; kingdom Pseudomonadati; phylum Chrysiogenota; class Chrysiogenia; species Chrysiogenia bacterium. Next base: position 10,308 of record JAGRBM010000057.1, read on the forward strand.
AGATCAGCGCCACTATTGAAGGTTTCAACCGCGACGATTACAAGATTGGACCTGATTACACGTCCGGTTGGTTGGCCCGTGTTCAGAAGCTCGCCGATGTCGTCGGTCACGAAGGCACCATCGAGCTCAACCTCTTTGCGTATGAGGCTGCAAAGCAAGCATCCGCCAATTAACCACGGAATCAGGCGTCTGGATCAGGACGCAAAAAGCAGGGCGAGAGTCCATAACATCTCACAAGGAGCGTAGAGAGACACATGAAGGGTAACAATCTCAAGGGAGCCATGATCGCAATTGCCGCAGCAGGCCTGTTCGCCGGCTGCGCCCAGAAAGGTGCCACCGCCGAAGGCGCCACCGAGGCCGCCCCGGCGGCCGAGGCCAGCGGCAACAGCTGCAAGGGTGCACATAGCTGCAACGGTGCAACGGAAGAAGCCGCGCCCGAGAATTCCTGCAACGGCGCGAACTCCTGCAACGGTGCCGAGGCTGCCCCCGAGGGCGAATCCTCGGGCAACAGCTGCAAGGGCGCCAATAGCTGCAACTCCTGAGTCGCAGCTTGCTGAAATGCAGTGACCGGGGGGCTTCTTTTGAAGCCCCCTTTCACTTTCAGGCCAAACAGCCGGCGGCGCTTGAAAA
>JAGRBM010000058.1 GCA_020434085.1 Chrysiogenia bacterium
CCCCGGCGACCCGGAGGCGATCCGCTTCCTGCTGACCCGTCACCAGGAATCGGGCGATCACGAGAGCATCGAGCGCGTGTTGAGCGTGCAGATCACCCGCGTCCCCGACGCCTCGGAACGCTCGGAGATGCAGCGCATCCTGGCCGAGACCATCGCGCGCGAAGAACACCGGGCGCAGGAAGCCGCGCGCTACTTCGGCGAGGCCTGCGAGAGCGACCCGCTCAACCACGGCGCCTTCCAGGGACTGCTGGGAACGCTACACGGCGTCTCGGACCCGAGCGCCCACGTCGATCTGTTTGCCCGCCGCGAGAAGGCGCTCGCCACCCTGCCCGTCAATCCCAATGTCGAGAACGCGCTCTTCGACGTGCGCCTTCGCCTCTTTGACCTGCTCTGGGCCGGCGGCCCGATGGCGCAGGATCGCGCGCGCAAGGTGCTCGATGCGGCCGCCTCACTGCGCCCCCACGACCCGGACCTGCTCCTTCGCGAGGCCGAGCTGCACGTGTGTAACGGTGAGTTCGAACGCGGCGCGCGCACCTATGGCGCGCTCAGCGAGAAACTTCCCGAAGGAAGCGAGCAGCACACGCAGGTGCTCTTCTCGCTCGCCGAAATCCTGCGCGGGCGGCTCGGGCGTCCCGAAGAGGCACGCGGCCACCTCCGGTCGCTCATGGCCTCGGGCGGCATGATCGACGAGGCCCACGTTCGCCGCGCCGGGCGCATCCTGGCAGAGATCGAACTCGACGGCGGCAACCACGCCGCTGCCTACCAGCTCTTCTGCGGCCTGCTGGCCGAGACCAACCCCGAGGAAACTTCCACGGTCTGCGAGTACGAGCTGCAGCTCGCCGCGCTGGCCGAGGACCTCGGACGCGACGAGGAAGCGCTCGAGCGCTACCAGCGCGTGCTCCAGCTCTTCCCGCGCTTCCGCAAGGCGCTTCGCGAATCGGCGCGCATCTATTCGCAGCTTGGCAAGTGGCAGCAGGCACTCAAGATGGAGTTCGAGTTCTTCCAGGCCTTGCCCGAGCACCAGCAGGGCACGCGCGAGGGCAACCGCGCGCGGCTGCGGCTGGCGCGCATCTACCGGGAGCTGGGCGATCTTGAGCGCGCGAGCGAGCACTTCCGCGAACTCGAAGGGCTCGACCCCGACGAGTTCGACGACGCGGTCGCCGTCAAGCACGAGATCGCGCTGCTGCACCAGAACCGCGGCCAGACCAACGAGGCCGCGCAGCACTGGCGCGAGCTGCAACGCCACTACAAGGAAGCCGGTGATGATTCCGGCTGGGCGAGCGCGGCGCAGCAGCTTGGCAAGATTGCCGAACTCGAAGGGCGCAAGGACGAGGCCGGCGAGCTCTACGCCGCCGCCGTGGCCCGCGACCCCGCGCTTCCCGAGGCGCGCAAGGCACTTGCGGCCATTCTCGAATCGCAGAGCCGCTGGAACGACGCACGCGAACACTACAGTTGGCTGCTCGATCACCCTGCCCCCGGCGCCAGCGACGCCGACAAGGCCGAGCTGGCCCGCGCGCTCGACCGCTGCGACCGCCACGCCTTCTTCGAGGGAGATCTCGAGTGAGCCGCGGATTCGACGAGGCCATCGAACGCTTCCTCACCTACCTGAATGTCGAGGCGGGACTTGCCGCCAACACCCTGAGTTCCTACGGCACCGACCTCTCCGATTTCCTGGATTTCTGCGAAGAAAAAAAACTGCGCACCCCCGGCGCGCTTACGCCCGAGCTGGCAAGTTCCTATCTTGCCTCGCTCGACAAGCGCGGGCTTGCCGCGCGCACCCGCGCGCGCCGGCTCTCGGCGCTCAAGCGCCTCTACAAGTTTCTCATCGAGGAAGGCGAGCTGAGCGAGAACCCGCTTGCGCTCATCGGCGCCGGGAGGCTCTCGCGCAAGCTGCCCGACGTGCTCACCCGCGAGGAAGCGCTGCGCCTTCTCGAAGCGCCCGACCTCGACACGCCCGAGGGCCTTCGCGACCGCGCGATGCTCGAGCTCCTCTACGCTACGGGCCTTCGCGTCTCGGAACTCTGCGGGCTGCGCGCCGCGCAGTTCAACGCCGATGCCGGATTTCTGCGCGTGATGGGCAAGGGCTCAAAAGAGCGCGCCGTACCTGTCGGCGATGCGGCCGTGCACTGGCTCGCGCAGTACGTTAAGACCGGTCGGGGCGAGCTTCTCAAGAAACGCCAGAGCGCGTTCCTGTTCGTGGGGCGCAAGTCGAGCAAGGCGCTCACCCGCCAGGCCTTCTGGCAGCGCATCAAGCGCCACGCGGCGGCGGCCGGGATCGAGAAAGACATCTCGCCCCACACGCTGCGCCACAGCTTCGCCACGCATCTTCTCGATGGCGGCGCCGATCTGCGCAGCGTCCAGGCCATGCTGGGGCATTCGGACATTTCCACGACCGAGATCTATACTCACGTCTCTCGCAAGCGCATTCGCGAGACGTACGACAGCTTTCATCCGCGCGCGCAGGCAAAGCGCAAGTAAGAGAGGACACGCCATGATCCAGGAATTTCCCGACCTGGGGATCCGCATGGTCTCGCGCTGGATCTTCAACACCTACATCATTGAAGACGGCGGCGACGGCGCGCCCTTCATCGTCGATGCGGGCCTGCCGATTACCGGTAAGGAAGCCTACAAGGCGTTTACCCACATCATGGGAAAGCGGCCCGAGGAACTGGCGCTGCTCACCGCCACGCACGCCCACTCGGACCACGTCGCGGGAATTCCCCACATTCACCACCACACCAGCGCGCCGATCCACCTGCACGAAAAGGTGAAGGACTACATGGCGGGCGAGAAAGCCCCCTTCCCCACCGCGCGCCAGCTCCTGTGGTACCGCAAGCTCTGGGGTGAGGGCACCTTTGAGTGGCAGGCACTCAAGGAGTTCGTCTCGACCGGTACCGAAGAAGGCGTGGGCGCCTCGGGGATCTTCCAGTTCTCGTGTCCGGTTCACGGCTATCTCGAAGACGGCCAGCGCGTGCCCGGCGCGCCCGATTGGCAGGTGATTCACTCACCCGGTCACACCGACTGCTCCATCTGTTTCTGGAACGAGAAGACCGGCACGCTGCTCAGCGGCGATTCCATCCTGAGCGTTCAGGGCAAGGGGTGGTTCAACCCCGTGCATGCCGTGCCGGGGAAGATGGCACCTACCGAAGAGCGCCTGCGCAAGTTGCCGGTGGAAAACCTGCTGCCCGGTCACGGCAAGCCCGTGCGCGGCCCGCGCGTGATGGGCGAGGCACTCTCGTTTCGTGAGCGGAGCGGCGAGGCCGTGCCCAACACCTGCGCGTTAAGGAACCTGCTCAAGCGATAGGAAACGGACATGCCGATCGACAACGAAATCTACAACCGTGAGGCCCAGCGCTGGTGGAACGACGATTCGCCGATGGCCACGCTACGCTCGATGCTCAATCCCGGGCGCTTCGGTTACTTTCGCAAGCTCATTACAGAAGAGCTCAAGCTTGAACCCGGCTCGCTGAAGGTCCTCGACATCGGTTGCGGCGGCGGTTTTCTGGCCGAGGAATTCGCCGGCCTTGGCTGCAAGGTGACCGGTCTCGACCCGGCCGCCGACCTGCTGGAGGCCGCGCGTGCCCATGCCAGGAACCGCGGGCTCACGATCGACTACGTCCATGGGAGCGGCGAGCAGCTCCCCTTCGAGGACGCTGCTTTCGACCTGGTCTACTGCTGCGACGTGCTCGAACACGTGAGCGATCTCGACAAGGTGATCGCCGAGACCGCGC
>JAGRBM010000059.1 GCA_020434085.1 Chrysiogenia bacterium
GCAGACCTCCAGGTCGGCGGTCAGTTTCTTGACGAAACAGGCCAGCCGCTCCCCGGGATTGGCCCCCCGGCGCTCCAAGAGCATCCGCTCCATGGCGGTGGGGGGCTTGAGGTATTCGGCCCCCGCGCCCGGCCGAAACCGGCAGGTCCCGCAGATCCCCTGGCAGCAACCCCACTCGACCCCGGCATACTTTGCCCTGCCCAGCGCGTCGGGGAGCGCCGAGCCCAATGGGGCGTCAATGGACGAGTGATCCGGGAAGGTGATTCGCGGCATGGTGGGGGGTAGTGTTGCTTGAATGGAATCAAAGAAAAAGCTCACCACTTTGGTTGGTTTTCTGGGTCTACTCATATTGCTCGTCGATTCCGGCTGCAACCGTGAATCGGCATGGTCCCAGCAAATGGTGCACTTGATGCCAGATGCGGAACTTAGCGTTCAGAAAGCGCACTTTATCGAGAATGGCTATGAATTCGAAAGCGCTTTGCCTGACGGAATCGAAACGATCCGATTTTTCAGCTTCCCTAGTGTTGCTCCCGCACGTAGCGTGTTTGAACTGCGCAGGAGCAAGTCGGGAGCCGAGTACCGATGGGCAGTGGTCAAATACGAATACGTGGAGCACACGCTTGCATTCCCAGAACTCTCAGCAAGCCCCTGGAAGAAGGATCGCGCGGTGGGCCCTTCAATCGAGCGTCTTAAGAGTCTGTTTGATGGCGAAGAAGCAAAACGATGTGTCATGAGCGGTTTGTTGCATGATGGAATCGCATATTATCTGGAGTACGAGTCTGCCGAAGGTCGGAAAGTAATGATGCTCAGTACGCCGAATCAGCGATGTGCAATCGAGACAGAGTTCGGTCGACTGCATTCCAGACTTTGGCGATTAAGCGGATATGCAGGCGATCCGGTCGACTTGGTAGCAACGCACAAATGGAACCCATGACCCTACCCCCCGGCCTCTACGCCATCCTCGACCCCGATCAGTGCGGGGGGCGCGAGCCGCTCGCCTACGCGCGTGCGCTCATTGAAGCGGGCGCGTCCATCCTGCAGCTTCGCGACAAGAACTACCGGGCGGGCAGAGCGCTGGAACTGGCGAGTGCGCTCGCACCGATGTGCGCGGAGGCAGGGGTGCTCTTTGTGGTGAACGACCGCATCGACGTGGCGCTTCTCTCGGGGGCGCCGGCGGTGCACCTGGGGCCCGACGATATCCCGCTCGAGCTGGCGGCGGAGCGCCTGGGCCCGGGCGTCCTTCTCGGGCGATCGACCAACCAGCTCGAAGAGGCGGTTGCCGCAGCAGAGGCGGGCGCCGACTACGTGGCCTTCGGGCCCATGTTCCCCACAGATTCCAAGACCCACTCGCGCATGCGTGACCGACGCTCGCTCGAAGACCTGAAGGCCATCTGCCAGGCCGTGCGCTGCCCCGTCTATGCCATCGGCGGCATCACCGCAGCGAACGCTCCCGAAATTGCCGCCGCCGGGGCGGCGGGGATCGCCGTGATCGGCGCGCTGGCTGCCAGCAAGGACCTGCGCGCCACCTGCGCGGCGCTGTCCGCGCCCTGGCGCTGAGGGTGCCAATCCCCAGCAAGTCCCTAGTGATTTCGTTGACTTCCCACCGGCGCAGGGATAACAAAGCCCGGGCGCAGGGCCCGGTTTCTTGCCCGCCTGCGCGGACTTTCGCGGCGCCTGGGGCCAAACCCAGAGCGTGGCAGTAGGGATTTAGCAACGCATGGAACACAAGGGCTGCACGCTCTGGTTTACCGGCCTCTCGGGCTCGGGCAAGTCGACCATTTCCCATGAAGTCGAAAAGCGCCTGCGCGCGCTGGGGATGAAGGTCGAGGTGCTCGACGGCGATGTCGTGCGCACCCACCTTTCCAAGGGTCTGGGATTTTCCAAGGAAGACCGCGACATCAACATCCGTCGCATCGGCTGGCTCTGCGAAGTGCTCACCCGCAACAACGTGGTGGCCATTGCCGCGGCGATCAGCCCCTACCGCGCCATTCGCGAGGAAGTGCGCTCCATGGTCGGCGAGGGATTTATGGAGATCCACGTCGCCGCGCCGGTCGAGACCTGCGAGGAGCGCGACGTGAAGGGGCTCTACAAGAAGGCCCGCGCCGGCGAGATCCCCAACTTCACCGGGGTGAGCGATCCCTATGAGCCGCCTACCAATGCCGAAGTGACCTGCGAGACCCACAACGAAACCCTCGAAGAGAGCGTGCAGAAAGTTCTCGACGGGATGAAGCGCGCCGGCGTGCTGGGCGACGACGGCAAACCCGTCGTTGTTTCCTGAGGAGCAAGCGTGGCAGGCCAGCCCACAACCGCCAGCGGCGAAGTCGAGCGTATCGACACCGACGTGCTCATCGTGGGCGGCGGTGCTGGCGGTTGCTTCACGGCCGCGCGCCTTCGCGCGCAGGCCCCCGAGCTGCGCGTCACCATTCTCGAGAAGGCCCACGTCATCCGCTCGGGCTGCCTGGCGGGCGGGATCAGCTCGATCAACGCCTACATCACCAAGGGCAACACGCCCGAGAGTTTTCTCAAATACGTTCGCAAGGACTCCCACGACCTGGTGCGTGATGACCTCGTGTATTCCATCGCGCAGCGCCTCAATGAGCAGGTCGAGTTCGTCGAGCAGTGGGGCCTGCCGCTCGTCAAGGACGAGAACGGTGAGAACGTCCCGCGCGGGCGCGGCTCGATCAAGATCCGCGGCGAGCGCATCAAGCCCATTCTCGCCCGCGCGGCCGAGGAGTCGGGCGCGCAGATCATCAACCGCGTGGTGGCGACGAACTTCCTTGTCGACGATGGTCGCGTGGTCGGCGTCACGGGCTTTGGCGTGCGCGACGGAAAGCTCTACGCCATCACGGCAAAGGCCGTCATCTGCGCCACCGGCGGGGCGAGTGGAATCTACCGCTCCACCTCGAGTGGTCTGGGGCGTCACAAGGTCTGGTACTCGCCGTTTAACGCGGGTGCGGGCTATGCCATGGGCCTTCGCGCCGGAGCGGAAATGACGACCTTCGAATTTCGCTTCATCGCGCTGCGGGTAAAAGACTTCCTGGCGCCCACGGGCGTGCTCGCCCAGGGTCTCGGCGCCAAGCAGGTGAATGCCCGCGGTGAGAACTATCTGGAGAAATACCACTCGCACCTGAGCGGCGGAAAGCCGACCACGGCCGAGCGCCTGCAGGCCACCATCGAAGAACACCGCGCCGGTCGCGGCCCCTGCTACATGGACACCTCGAAGTTCAGCGCCGAAGACCTCAAGTTCATGAAGGTCTCCTACCTGGACATGGTGCCCTCGGTGCTGTGCATGTGGGGCGATCGCAAGCTCGATCCCTCGAAGAATTCGATCGAGATCACCGGCAGTGAGCCCTACGTGCAAGGCGGCCACGGCGAGGCCGGTTACTGGATCGATATCGAGCGCCGCACGACCCTGCCGGGCCTGTGGGCCATCGGCGACGTTGCCGGAGGCGCGCCCAAGAAATATGCCTCCGGCGCATGGGCCGAGGGGCAGATGGCCATCGAGTCGATCCTCAAGGAAGCGCCCTCGTGGAAGGATCGCGCCGCGGCCGACGACAAGGCGCTCGGCGCCCAGATCGAAGCCGAGAAAACCCGCGTCTTTGCACCGCTCGGCCGCCGCGAGAGCGCGGGCGGCAAGGGCTGGGAATTCGCCGCGCCGCAGGAACTCGAAGAGAGCCTGCAGAAGCTCATGGACGAATACGCCGGCGGGATCTCGGTGCAGTACGAGACCAATGAAGAGAAACTGCAGATCGCGCGCGCAGGATTGCTGGAGCTCGAAGATCATCTCGATCGCCTGAGCGCGGGCAACCTGCACGAGCTCATGCTCGCCCACGAGATGGTCGACCGCGTGCTGGTGGCACGGGTGCTCGTCGAGCACATGCTCCACCGCAAGGAGACGCGCTGGCCGTGCTATCACACGCGCCTGGATCACCCCGCGCGCGACGATGCCAACTGGCGCAAGTTCATCAACTCACGATACGATGTTGGTACCGGCGAGATTCACCTGCGCGAAGTCCCCTATGAGGACTTCGCGGTCAAGGCCTAGCGGAAAGGAGGCGGCGATGAGCATTTTTGTCAATGAAGACATCTGCAACGGTTGCGGCACTGCCGAAGAACCCTTCTGCGTGATGACCTGCCCGGGCGATCTCATGTTCATGAAGGACAACGGGAAAGCCGACATCTGCACGCTGGCCGACTGCTGGGACTGCGCGGTGTGCGTGAAGTATTGCCCGGTCGGTGCGATCGAGCTGCGCCTGCCGCGTGAGATCTCCCAGGCGGGGACTTCGCTGGTGGCGCGCGCGATGAAGTCGAAGACCCGCTGGACCCTGAGTCTTGGGGAAGGCGGCACCGAGCAGCTCGACATTCCCATCCAGGACACCAACGACCCGGACATCAAGGTCACCGAAGCCGACGAGTAGAGGAACCCTCCCATGCCTCCCAAAGTCCATGAATCCGCGCTCCGCATGATCGGGAACACCCCGCTGGTGCGCCTTGCGCGCCTTCCCGGGGAGGGCGCGGCCGACGTGCTCGTGAAGCTCGAGTACATGAATCCGGGCGGCTCGGTGAAGGATCGTATCTGTTTGTCGATGATCGAGGACGCCGAGAAGCGCGGCGCCCTGAAGCCCGGCATGACCGTCGTCGAGAGCACGAGCGGCAACACCGGCATCGGGCTGGCGCTGGTCTGCGCGGTCAAAGGCTACCGGCTCATTCTCACGATGCCCGATACCATGAGCGTCGAGCGCCGCAAGATGCTGCGCGCCTACGGGGCGGAACTCGTGCTCACACCCGACTACAACGGCATGGGTGCGGCCGTTGAGAAAGCCAAAGAGATCATTGCCTCGGGCGAGGGCTATTACCTGCCCGACCAGTTCGGCAACCCCGCGAATCCCGAAGCGCATCGCAAGGGCACCGGGCCTGAGATCCTCGAGCAGGTAAGCGGCAACATCGACGCCTTTGTGGCGGGGGTCGGCACCGGTGGCACGATCACCGGCGTCGGGCAGGCACTTCGTGAAAAGTTTGGCAAGGACGTGGCCATTGTGGCCGTCGAACCCGCCGAGTCGGCGGTGCTCTCGGGCGGTGAGCCTGCGACCCATCCGATTCAGGGAATCGGCGCGGGCTTTATCCCGGCGGCGCTCGATACCTCTATTTATGATCGCATCGCCACCGTGAGCGGCCCCGAGGCCTATGAGATGTCCCGCCGCCTCGCGCGCGAGGAAGGCATCCTGGCGGGCGTATCCACCGGCGCGAACGTGCACGTGGCGGTCGAGGTGGCGCGCGAGCTCGGCCCAGGCAAGACCGTCATCACCGTCGCCCCTTCGGCCGGCGAGCGCTACCTCTCCACGGGCCTCTTTGACGGGACCGCGGAGTAGGCTGCGGGTTTCGTCTCTGCGGGTGGGCGCGCTAGAATCCTGTTCCGATGTCTGAACCTCTACCCATCGAAGTGACCATCCTGGGATGCGGCACCTCCACCGGCGTGCCGGTGCTCGGGTGCACGTGTGCCGTTTGCACTTCCGATGACCCGCGCAACAAGCGCACGCGGGTTTCCTGCCTTGTCGAAGTAAGCGGCAAGCGCATCCTGATCGACACGCCGCCCGATCTTCGAGGGCAGGCCCTTCGCGAGGGATTCAAGACAGTCGACGCCATTTTGTTCACCCACGCCCATGCCGATCATGTGCACGGCATCGATGACACGCGGCTCTTCAACTACAACAACGGCTATCGCGAGATCCCGGCCTTCGCTTCGCCGGAGACGGCGGAGAATCTGCTCGCGCGCTTCGGCTATGCCTTCGGGCTTTCGAGCTATCCGGGCTCGCCCAAGCTGCACATGACCGGGGTGCAAGAGAGCTTCACCGTCGGCGGGGTAAAGATTGAACCGGTGCCCGTGCCGCACGGCCCGGCCGGGACTGTCTACGGATTCCGCATCGGGGATTTTGCCTACATCACCGACTGCAATGACGTTCCGGCTGAAGCCATTGAAAAGCTGCGCGGGCTCGAGGCGCTGGTGCTCGACTGCCTGAGGCAGGAGCCCCACCCCACGCACCTGCACCTGGAGCGCTCGGTGGAGCTGGCCCGGCTGATCGGTGCGCGCCGCACTGTCTTTACACACATTTCCCACGATCTGGGCTACGCTGACGGACCCAAGCTGCTGCCTGAAGGAATGGAATTCGCTTATGACGGCCTCCGCATCGAAATCGAGTAGTCGCAAGCCGAAGATTCGAATCGGCATTCCAAAAGAAGTGAAGATCCACGAAGGCCGCGTTGGTTTAACGCCCGAAGGCGCCGCGCGGCTCGTGCGTGCCGGCGCCGAGGTGCGCGTCCAGAAGGGCGCGGGCGTCATCAGCGGTTACCCCGATGCCGAATATCGGAAAGCCGGCGCAAAAATCGCGAGTCTTGCCGAAACCTGGGGCAAGTCGGACCTGATTGTGAAGATCAAGGAACTCACTCCGCCGGAGTTCAGGCACCTTCGCAGGGGGATGACGCTGTTCTCTTACCTGCACCTTGCGCCCGATCCGGCCTTCACCAAGGCGCTGCTCGAAAAGCAGGTGCTGGCCATCGACTACGAACATGTGGAGATGAAAAACGGCGCGACGCCCCTGCTCAAGCCCATGAGTGATGTGGCCGGTCACCTGGCCATCACGCTGGGTTCCTACTATCTGGCCACGCACCCGCAGGGCGCCGGGCTGTTGCTCGGCGGTTTGAGCGGAATTCATTCGGGCGAAGTCGTCGTCGTGGGCGCCGGCACCGTGGGACTCGCCTCCGCCCGCCAGGCGCTGGGGATTGAGGCCAACGTCACGGTTCTCGACATCTCGGCGGCAGCGCTCAAGCGCGCGCGCAAGGAACTGGGCCCCCGGGCAAAGCTCGTTCGCAGTACCCCGGCGGCGCTGAAAAAGGCAGTGGCCTCGGCCGATCTGCTCGTCGGCGCGGTTTACAGCCGGGGCGAGCGGGCGCCCAAGGTCATCAGCGTGGACATGATCAGGAGCATGAAGAAAGGCTCCCTGGTCATGGACGTTGCGATCGATCAGGGCGGCTGCATCGCCACCTCGCGCCCGACCAATCATGAAGAGCCCCTGTTCGTGAAGCATGGTGTTTTGCACTACTGTGTGCCCAACATGCCAGGCACAGTGCCCCAGACATCGACTTCGGCAATCACCAGTGTGACGCTGCCCTATGTCGAGCGGATGGTGAAATTGGGGGTCGAGGGGGCGCTCCGGCGATACCCGGAACTGACCCGCGCGGTCGATACCCGCGACGGGCAGATCATCCATGAAGGGGTGCGCAAGTCGCTTCCAGCACTTGCCCGGCGATACGGCTGATCGGCCCGGCCAGGAGAAGCGCCGCCGGCAGTTGACAACGTGCGGTGCGTTTCGTAACTTAACGACCTGAAATTCCTGAAGAAATCCGTGCTACTGCCCCGGCGGAGCGCGTCAACATGAAGGGTTCGGGATGGCAAACCGGCCATTGATCATCATCGATAGCGAGAGCGCCTCGAATCAATCCCTGACCGGGGAGCTCGCAAAACACGGCTTTGACGTCACGGTCTATACCGAGGGCAAGCCGGCGATCGACGCCGTTGCGCAGACGCAACCGGTGCTCGTTCTGCTTTGTCTCGAACTCTCGGACGTGTCCGGCTACGTGGTCTGCAAGAAGATCAAGGAAAACGACGCGACCGCCGCCGTTCCGATTATCATCATGAGCACGGACGCGAGCGAGAAGGACTTCGAGCGTCACCGCAAGCTCAAGGTTGCCGCGCAGGACTATATTTCCAAACCCTTCGACAATGCTGAGATGATGCGCAAGGTGGAGAACCTTGTCGGCTTCAACGTCTCGCCCGAACAGTACGAATCGCTCGAAGCCAAGCTCGAGGGCATGTTCGAGCAGGGCACGACAGATGACGAGCTCAAGCTCAAGCAGAGCGAGATCGACCGGCTCACTGCCGAGCTGGAAACGGTTCGCAAGGAACTGGTGGCTTCGAAGTCCAGCGCCGGCGCGGGCGACCAGCTTGCCGCCGTGGAAGCAGAGCGCGATCAACTGCGCGATCAGCTTGCGCAGGCCCAGGCCGCCGCGTCCGATACCTCGGCGCTCACCCAGCTCACCGCCGAGCGCGATGACCTGCGCAGCAAGCTGCAGATCCGCGACAACACCGTCAAGGAACTCAATGAGTTCAAGCTCAACGCGGACATGCAGATCCAGGAACTCAACGCGCAGGTGCAGCGTGTGCAGGGCGAGCTTGCCAATGCGCAGGCCGCGACCCAACAGGCAAACGACCAACTCGCACAGGTCCAGCCGCAGCTCACCCAGGCACAGGCAGACCTGGCCGCCGCCCAGCAGGCGCGCGAGCGCCTGGAGGCCGAGAGCGAGCAGCTTCGCGAGGAACTCAATTCCATCGAAGCCGAAGCCGCGCAGAATCTCCAGACTGCGCAGCAGCAGGTTCAGGAACTCACGACCCAGCTTCAGTCGGTCCAGCAGGAACTCGACCAGGTGGCGGCCGACGGGGCCCAGAAACTCGAAAAACGCGAAGCCGAATTGCTCGGCGAGATCGAATCGATCCGCGAGCAGATCGAGATGATGCGCGAAGACTACGAGAGTCGCATCTCCCAGACCCGGGATGAGGCCAAGAAGATCCTCGAGAGCGGCCTGGCTGCCCTGAATAACTGAAATTTCCCGAAATTCGCCCGATTTGACCCGGGTAATCGCCTGAGCGCGCCCTCATTGTGCGGCGCGCCGCTCTTTGCCTATACTGCGCCCGGCCCGACGGGCGCAGGCCCGCCATCGCCCAATTTTCCTCACCCCGACCAGCCGCTGGCCGGCAGCCTGGAACAACATGCGCGAATTTCGATTTTCTTTACTGACCATCGTTGCGACGTTTTTCCTCCTCATCGTGGGGGGGCTCGTTCACGGCACGGGATCGTCCCTGGCCTGCCCGGACTGGCCGACCTGTTACGGGACCTTCTTCCCCGAAATGAAGGGTGGGGTGTTTTTCGAGCACTCCCACCGCATTGTCGCCACGCTGGTCGGTGTTCTCACGATCACGCAGGCTGTGCTCATCTGGAAGACCCGCCGGGGCGAGCTGGTGGCCAAGCTCGCCATCGCCGCCGTGGGTCTGGTCATCTTCCAGGGCGTCCTGGGCGGGATCACGGTCCTCTATCAGCTTCCGACCTTCGTCTCGAGCGCGCACCTGGCGACCTCGATGATCTTCTTCTCGCTCACGATCCTGATCGCCTTCTTGCTGGCGCCGCCGGTGGAGGATGCAGGGCTTGCGCCCACGCCGCCGGGACTCAAAAAGTGGGTCGGCGCCGTGACCGTATTCGCCTATTTGCAGATCGTGCTCGGCGCGGTGGTGCGCCACACCCATGCGGGCCTTGCCTGCATCGACATCCCGCTGTGCAACGGCGCGATTTTTCCCGAAGGCGCGCCGGGGATTCTGATCGTTCACATGACCCACCGGTTGGTGGGCGTGCTGGTGGCGGTCGCCGTGCTTGCGCTCTCGGGACTCGTGCGCGCACGTGCCGGCGGCAACTCGGTGTTGCTCCGGGTGGGTGGTATTGTCCTGCCCATCCTGGTTGTCCTGCAGGTGACGCTGGGTTTCCTGAGCGTCAGTACCAGCCTGCAGCTCCACACCGTGACGGCGCACCTTGGCGGCGGCGCGTTGCTGCTGGCCACGCTGGTTTCCCTCTACCTTTTCTGCCGCCGCTACGAACCTCAGTCGCAGACGGCCTGAGCCAGAAAGTCCAAGAAACCCCATGAACTCCGTCGATCACGAAATCACCGCAGCACCCGGCCGGCAGGTCGAGGGTTCGCTGCTGGATTTCGTGGCGTTGGCCAAGCCGCGCATCCTGATGATGGTGCTCATCACCACCTCGGGCAGCTTCTGGCTCGCAGCCGGCGGCAGGGACTTTGAGCGTTTGCTCTACACGCTGGTCGGATTCGGCCTGGTGGTCTCGGGCGCCAACGCGCTCAACATGTATATCGAGCGCGATACCGATCGCCTGATGACGCGCACGCAGGGCCGCCCGCTGCCGGCCGGTCGCCTGCAACCGCGCATGGCGATGGTGTTCGGGCTGGTGATGATCGGCCTTGGATTTCCGATCGTGATCGCGCTCGTGAACCTGGTGAGCGCACTGGTGATCTTCGTCTCGCTGGGCCTCTATGTGCTCGTCTACACGCCGCTCAAGCGCCACAGCTCTTTCGCGCTGCTGGTGGGCTCGATTCCCGGCGCGGCGCCGCCGCTGGTGGGATGGACCGCAGCGACCGGTACGCTGGAGATCCCCGGCGACCTGCCGGGGCTGATTCTCTTTGCCGTGCTCTTCCTCTGGCAGGTGCCCCACTTCCTGGCGATCTCGCTCTTCCGCAAGGACGAATACGCGCGCGCGGGGCTGCAGCTACTCCCGCTGGAGATCGACGACGAGAGTGCCAAGCACCAGGCCATCTTCTACCTGCTGGCGCTCGTGCCGGTGAGCCTGCTGCTGGTTACGGTGGGTGCGGCGGGCATGATCTATCTGGCGGCGGCCCTTCTGGGCGGCCTGGTGTTTCTGGGTGTGGGGTTGCTCGGACTGCGAAAAAACGCGGGTGAGGCATGGGCCAGGCAGCTCTTCATTGTTTCCTTGCTCTATTTGACGGGTATTTTTGGCGCGTTGGTTCTCGACCAGATAGTCGGGTCGCGGCTGGCGCAGTTGGGATAATGATATGACGCAGAGTTCTTCACTTCTGGAAGTGCGCGATCTGGTTCGCTCCTACGGCGAACGGCGCGCGGTCGACGGGGTTTCGTTCTCCATCGGAAAGGCGGAGGTCTTCGGCCTGCTGGGGCCCAACGGCGCCGGCAAGAGCACGACCTTTCACGTGCTGACCGGGCTGCTGCGCCCGGACTCGGGCGTGTTCCTCTTTGAGGGCGCCGAGCGATCGATCAAGGACCGTGCGCTGCGCGCGCGGGTGGGCGTCGCCTTCCAGAAACCCAGCGTGGACATCAAGCTCACCGGACGTGAGAACCTGGCGTTGGGCGCTTCGCTCTACGCGGTGCCAAAGGCACAGGCCCGTCAGCGCATCGAGGACGCGCTGCAACGCTCGGGTCTTGCTGGGCGTGCCGACGAGCCCGTGGAGAACTACTCGGGCGGCATGCGCCGCCGGCTGGAACTGGCGCGCGTGCTGCTGAGCGATCCTGCGCTGGTGATCCTGGATGAGCCGACGCAGGGGCTCGACCAGGGTGCGTTTCGCAAGTTCTGGGAAGACCTGCTCAAGCTGCGCGACGAGCGCGGGCTGAGCATTCTGCTGACCACCCACGATCCCCAGGAAGCCGAGTACTGCGACCGCATTGCGATCATGGACCACGGCAAGATCATCGAGTGCGACACGCCCGAGAATCTTCGTCAGAAGGTTGGCGGTGACGTGATCGTGATTGAAGCAACCGACCTTCCGGCACTGGCGACCGAAATCGAAAAGCAGTTCTCGGTGAAACCGGTTGTGTCGGAGCTGGACCTGCGCTTCGAGCATGAGCGCGCCCACGAGCTGATCCCGCGTCTTGTGGAGGCGCTGCCCGCGGGCAGGCTTCGCAGCGTGGCAATGCACCGCCCGACGCTGGGCGACGTGTTCGTCAAGCTCACGGGCCGGTCGCTGGACGTGGATACCGATGCCAAAGAGGAGAGTGCAGCATGAGCAGTGAAGCCCGGCAGGTAGAACCCGTAGCGGCAATGAGCGCTCCGGCGGAGGTTTCCTCTCTGCGCTACGAACTGGCCACCATCGGCGTGCTCTGGTCGCGCGACTTGCGCCGTTTCTTTCGCCAGCGAAGCCGCATTGCAGGCGCGCTCATTCAGCCGCTCATCTTCTGGTTCGTGATCGGAAGCGGCCTCTCGGGGACCTTCCGTCTCCAGGGGGCCGAGGGCCTCGGGTACATGGAATACTTCTTCCCCGGCATCGTGGTGATGGTGGTGCTGTTTTCCTCCATCTTCACGACCATGTCGGTGATCGAAGATCGCGCCGAGGGGTTCCTGCAGGCCGTGCTCGCTGCGCCCGCTTCACGCGGGGCGCTCGTGCTGGGCAAGGCGCTCGGCGGCACGTCCATCTCGATGGTGCAGGTGGTGCTCTTTCTCGCGCTTTGTCCGCTCGCGGGATTCAAGCTTGGCGTGGTCGCGTGGCCCTATCTGATCTGGATGCTGTTTGTGACGTCCATGGGTCTTACGGGCGTCGGCTTCTTTATCGCCTGGTGGCTCAAGACGACGCAGGGATACCACGCGGTAATGAGCGTGCTGCTGCTGCCGGCCTGGATCGTCTCGGGTGCGATGTTCCCGCTTCCCGAAAACACGGGCTGGCTGGGACTGCTCATGCGCTTTAATCCAATGAGCTACAGCGTTGACGGTCTTCGGCACGGACTCTATGGACTGGACGCGGCGATTCCCGGCGCAACGCTGGGACTCTCGCCGATGATGGAACTGGGACTGGCGACGCTCTTTGCCGCGCTGGCCCTCGTCGCAAGTATCTGGATCTGCAATCGCAGCGAGTAGGAACGATTCCGGAGAGGCATCATGGAAGACAACAAGGAAGCACAAGAGGCGCAGGCCACAAGTCTTATCACACCGCTGCGTGTGGCGTTGGTGTTCGGCGCGATTCTGATTGTGGCACTTGGTTACCTGCGCATGCAGGAACCCCCGGTCGAGGAAATGCCAGTCTATTTCGAGATTCCGCAGTTCACCCTGACCGATCAGGACAGCGCAGACTTCGGGCGCAACTCGATGGAGGGGAAGATCTGGGTGGCGGATTTCATCTTCTCGAACTGCCCGGCGATCTGTCCGCTGCTGACCGCGAAGTTCAAGGCGCTCGAGCAGCAGACCGCTGATTGGGAGGGGACCAAGGGCGCCGAGCGTATTCGCTTCCTCTCGATTTCGGTGGACCCGCGCAATGACACGCCCGAGGTGCTCAAGAAGTACGCCGAGAAGTACAAGGCGAATCTGGACCGCTGGACCTTCCTGACCGGCGCGCCGGCTGACGTGGCGCAGCTCCTCAAAACCGGCTTCAAGGTGGCCACCGTCGAGGGTGTTTCGGAAGAGAACGTCGACAAGGTTGCCGACGGAGAAATCCTCCACGTGGAACACTTCGCCCTGGTCGATCACTTGGGCCGCGTGCGCGGCTACTACGCCCAGGATTCAGAGTCGCAGGCAAAGCTGAAGCGCGACCTGCGCCGCCTCCTGGCGGAGGTGGACTCGTGAGCCTTGCCGAAGTTCTGCCGCACGTAAATGCGACGCTCAATGCCACCTCCGGGGTTCTGCTGGTCAGCGGCGTGTGGGCCATTGCCGCCCGCAAGGACCGCGAGCTCCACAAGAAACTCATGGCCGCGGCGCTGGTCGTCTCCGCGGTGTTTCTGATTTCCTATCTCACGCGCATGTCGCTGACCGGCCCGACGAAGTTCGGCGGGACCGGGTGGCTCAAGACGACCTACCTGCTCATTCTGGGCACGCACTCAGTACTTGCCGCGCTGGTCGCACCGCTGGCGATCCGGCTTGTCTATCTTGCCGCAAAGGACCGGCTCGAAGAGCACAAGCGCATGGCCCGCTGGGTGTTTCCCGTCTGGCTCTATGTGTCGGTGACCGGCGTGGTCGTCTACTGGATGCTCTATCACCTGAAGGTCTAGCTGCCGCACTTCCCGGCGCCGCGACCCCTGCCTCATCCTGAATCGCTCAATGACCTAAAATGTGACGTGTCACACTCTGTCACATCTGTGCGTATATTAAACAAATAAATAACTTGCGGCGGGCGTGGGAACCCGCCGCTCGCATTTCGGGAAAGAAGGAGATTCATCCATGGCGACATCACTCGAAAAACATCTGGCGCGGGTCGGGCGGCTCTGGCAGCGCCTCGATCAGCCAAGAACCCGGCATCCCGAGGGGGATCGTCCGCAGCTCTCGCACCACGCGCGTGCGCAGGCGGCAATCGAGCGCACCGACGAGGTGGCCGGCACGCTGGCCTGGCTGAGAAAGCAGGGGCTGAGCGACCAGCAGATCCGCATCGTGCTCGCCGTCAGTGCCATGGAGGGCGAACGGGATTTTGCCCAGGTGGCCCGGCAACTGGGCATTTCGCGACAGGGGGTGCGCGATTCCTACCTGCGGGCCTGGCGAAAGATCTCCATCGTGCGGGCCGTGCAGGACGGCCTGCTCGAGTAGGTGCGTCTATGACAAAAGTGCTTACCACCTGGCAAACCATCGCGGAGTTTTTTGGCAAAAGCACGACGACGGTCAAGCGCTGGTCGCGTTCCTATCCCGACTTCCCGGTGCGCAAGGCCTTTGATGCACGCCGCGGGCAGGTCTGGACCACGCGCAGCGATCTGATCGCCTGGGCTTCCCGGCACGGCGTCCCCTATGTGGGCAGCGACGCCGCTACGCAACAGGAACTTCCGCACTCCAGCAACACGCAAATCACCTGATCCATCGTGATCGCAAACGTGCCCGCATTCGAAAGGAGATCGAATGCGGGCACGTTCCTGTACGCAGAACTGTTTTCGTGGCTTCACAAGCAACGCGACAAGGCGCGAGCGCAAGAAAACTTCAAAAAAGTGCAGAAAAAATGCGGTCCATTTCGGGTCATCTTGGTTCATCTCGGTCCATCGTGGACCATCATGGGTCATCTCGGTCCATGGGGGGATTGCGCGAAAACACGAAAAGGCGTAGACTCACTCTTGCTTGGAATTGCGCCCGGTGCTCACGCAGCCCCGGGCGTTTTCTTTTTCGGAAAGCAGACTCATCCGACACGAATCGACCACTGACGAAGCCGGCGCGCACACACGCCGGGCGGGCGCCCTTGTGCTTCATGCCCGTCAGGTCGAGTTCCTGCGGACGAAGAGGCGTTTTGCACTCTTCTGCGGCGGTGTGGGCTCGGGAAAGACCTTTACCGGCGCGGTGCGCTTTCTGATGCGTTCGGTCGCGAGTCCTGCTTCGCGCGGGTTCATTCTCGCCAACACTTACGACCAGCTCCATGCCGCGACGCTCCGGGAACTTGCCCACGTCGCGGGCCTGCTTGGGATCGAGGTGCAGCTGAATCTCTCGCAGCGCACGGTCGAGCTTGGCGGCATTACAGCACACTTCCGCGGGCTCGAGCGCTTCGACGATCTGCGCGGGCTGGAGATGGGGCATTTCTGGATCGACGAGGCCCGCGACGTGCGGGCCGAGGCCTGGGACGTGGTGCGCGGGCGCTTGCGTCAGAAAAGCGGCGTGCTGCGGGGCGACCTGACCAGCACGCCCAACGGGATCAGCCA
The DNA here is from genome assembly GCA_020434085.1 of Chrysiogenia bacterium. NCBI lineage: Bacteria > Pseudomonadati > Chrysiogenota > Chrysiogenia > Chrysiogenia bacterium. Next base: position 15,233 of record JAGRBM010000059.1, read on the forward strand.
CTGGCTCTACCGGCAGTTCGAGGCCAGCACGTCGGCGAGCTGCGCGCTGGTGCGCGCGAGCACGGCGGACAACCGTGCCAACCTGCCTGCGGCCTACATCGAGGATCTCGAGCACGCCTACGAGGGCGCCTGGTACGATCAGGAAGTCCTCGGGCGTTTTACCAATATCCGGCGCGGTCGTTGCTACCGCTACTTCGACCGGCTCATCCACGCTCGGCAGGCGATGAACTTCGAGCCCTCGCTCGACCTGCTCGTCGGCGTAGATTTCAACGTCGATCCGATGACCGCCGTGGTCGCGCAGCAGATTGGCGGCGCACTTCACGTGCTCGCCGAGTTCCATCAGCGCGACGCCGATACCTACGAGCTTCGCGACTGGCTGCTCTCGAAGTGGCAACCGCGTCTGCAGTCGGGCGCGCGGATCATCTGCTTTCCCGATGCCAGCGCGCGGGCGCGCAGCACAACGGGGCGTTCGAACGCTGCCATTCTGCAGGAACATTTCGCCTGCCGCGCGCCGCGGGGAAATCCCGCGCAGCGTGACCGGGTGAACGCGGTGAACCGGATCTTACGCGAGGAAAAACTCGCGATCGACCCCGCATGCGCGCACCTGATCGCAAGTCTTGAGGAAACCGTCTGGAACGAGGATGCCACCGGAATCGACAAGAGCGGCGGCGTCGAGCACATCAGCGACGCGCTTGGCTACCTGGTGTGCGAACTCTACCCGCTTCGACGACCCACGCGCGTTGAACAGCACAGACTCTAACAGAGGAGACAATATGATCTTCGATTTTCAGGACCCATCCGAGATTGCCCCGGAACGCCTGCGCACGGGGCTGCTCGCCCTGCAGGAGCTGGTGCCCTGGTCCTACTCGGCAAAGTGCGAGGAAGCCCTCGACTTCTGCGCCGACCGGATGGGGCGCTATCTCGATGTCGACATCGAGAGCACGTTCTCGGATCCCGAAGTGCAGAACTCCGTGCGGGCCTGCGCCTACACGGTGCCACTGGCGCGCAAGGTCATCGATCGGCTCTCGCTGCTCTACAAGCGCGACCCCAAGCGGCGCCTCATCGTGCGCGGCGATAGCACGCGCGATGAGAGTGCCGGGCGCCTCTATCATGAGATTGCGTTCCAGGGCGGACTCTCCGATGCGCTTCGCAGCGCGCATCGGATGGCGAACCTGTTGGGACTCTCGTTCGTTCAGGTGGGCGCCTCGGGAAGCCGCATCGTTTTCGATGTGCTCAGCGGCAAAGACGTGCTGCTCTCGCCGCCCGCCGACGGGCGCGTAAGCAGCATCGAGGACTACGACGCGCTCGTGCTGCCCAAGCCCTACACCGTCGACGGCGCGCGGGTCTACGCCTTCTGGTCGGCGCGTTTCCACTTCCTCTTCGATGAGAACGGACGCATCGTCGATGACTTCGGCGATCCCGAGCTCGGCAACCCGCTGGGAGCGATCCCATTGATCCGACTCGATCGCGAGGGCAGCGGCGAGCTCTATCCGCTGCCGCCCGAGAGCCTGGTGCGCGCCAA